>NZ_JBUOIV010000005.1:0-156883 GCF_055467485.1 Desulfosarcina sp.
GAGAAGGGTACCAAGGAGTTAGGCTTCACCGGTTACATCGATTTCGAGGGGCCCGGCGGGGGAGTGGATTTTGACGTGGATCTGCGTTACGGCTATTTTCAGATGACTACCAGTTTGGGCGGTGGGTGCGTAGCAGAGACGATCTTAACTTTTACACTTCAGTGTATGGTGTCATTCCCGCGAAGGCGGGGCACACCGTGAAGCAACAGCGCTATCCGCGATCGGCTTTCTGGATCCCGGATATCCGCTTGGCTGCTTCCGGGATGACACCGTCTAGTGTCTCGTCAACCGACCAACTTTATCTTTATAGATAATCCACTGGCTTTATAAGTGTACTTATGGTGGTAGGCACCGCCCGCTCTCTAATTCGCTGGTATCGGGATAGGTCATTCCATCGCGTCATCGTCCGAAAGGTGATTCCCGTAGCTGCCGGCTGGTATCTCAAGCGGTTGATCCGGATCGGCTTGCTTTCGGTGGGTTCGCCTGTTTCAAGGTCTTCCATTGATGAGGAAAATATTTCTTTGCATAGAGCTGTTTCTGTTTGCACTGACCTTTGGCTGCGATCTCCCGGGGGACGTTCAACTGACAGATTACCGGCCGAAAAACATGGTTGAAGGTGAAATTGTCACTCTGCTCATCGAGTATCAGGATGCCAAGAATCGACTCGACCTGAATCGGTTCCTGGCATGCCTTCACGAACAGGGACGCTTTTCTTTCAGGGGTACCGCAATGGTTTCCAAGGGAAGGTTGCGTAAATCGTTAACCGCCTTTTGGAAAACCCTTCAATCACCCAACCGACTTGTGCTGTATCCGCTGTCTCACGAATTCGTCACCGGGGATTATTACCTGTCCGGAAGGCTGATCAACCCGCGGATCTCCATCAACGGGAGCAGCGCCGATGTAACGGTGACATTCGCCAGTGGATGGTGGCGGCAAAAGCACTTCATTTCGATGCAGCGTGTCGACGATCGATGGATGATCACCCTGCTGGATTGGGAAGAGGCGTGAAAGGTTTTCGCTTTCCCGATGGGTGAGACGTCCCGAAAAGAACGATAAATCGATAGCGGACAGCAAGTCGCTTGAGAATCCGACGCGCAAAAACTGCGCGTCTCAGCTCAAACGCAATGCTCATCCCATTGATCCCTTTTCGTACCTTCGCGCCAACTGCTCATACCGCTTCGCATCCTCCATCCGGCCCCGCTTGCGGCATCCCTGGGCGTAAATGGTGCATTTGGTCGCCAGCATGGCCCGGGCGGCATCGCCTTGATCGCGATCCAGGACACCGCTGTCCAGGAGGCGGGATATGGATTGGATCCGGTATTTGTCCAGTTCGGGCATGCGGGACAGCTGGTCGGCGTGGCCGCCGCGCTTGACGATCAGCGCCCGGTCGATGAGGTGGATCGGGTGCTTCCAGGCGATGCGCAGCCACAGGTCGTAATCCTCGCAGGCGGGCAGCGTTTCGTCGAAGAGGCCAACCGCTTCCAGCAGGGATCTTCTCATCATCACCGCCGACGGGCTTACCAGGCACAGGGCCAGGCTTCTTTCGAAGATCATGCCCGCTTGCTTGCGATGGCGTTTGCCCGGATTGACGCGAATCCCGTTGCGGATCCAGACCTCTTCGGTCTGGCAGACCAGCGCATCGGGGTGTTTCGCGAAAAAAGCCACCTGGGCGGTCACTTTTCCCGGCAGCCAGGTGTCGTCCGAATCGAGCAGGGCGATCAGTTCGCCGGTGGCCGCCCGGATGCCGACATTTCTGGCTGCGCTGACCCCGCGGTTGGCCTGCCGGATGACGGTGATGCGCTCGCCGAACGTCGCGAGCCGGCGGCCGGTGTCGTCGGTGGAGCCGTCATCGACGACGATCAGCTCGAGATCGGCATAGTCCTGGCCGAGAACCGATTCGACGGCCTGTTCGATGATCCATCCGCGGTTGTAAGTGGGCAGGATCACGCTGACCCGGGCTGTTGCCGGCATATGGGTGGATTGTCGGGTCATCCGTCGCCGCCGTCGATGTTGTACTTTTCCAGCCGATACCGCAGGGTGGGGCGCGAGAGTCCCAGCAGGCGGGCCGCCTTGGACACGTTGTTTTCCGCCATCTGCATGGCCCGTTTGACCAGCCGGGTCTCCAGGTCGACGATGTCCAGCCCGCCGCCGCCCATCATCAGGTTGGCCAGGTTGTCCATATCCAACGCATCCAGCCGCATATCGTTGCTGCTCTGCAGAATCAGGTGGCGGGTCGTGATCTGATCGTTCTTGCACAATATCAGGGCCCGTTCGATCACGTTTTTCAATTCCCGGATGTTGCCTTTCCAGGCGTGGTTTTCGAGCAGGGTGAGCGCCTTGCGGGAGAGTGTGGGGGGCCTGCGTCCGAATGCCGTGGAAAAGTCGCGGATAAAAAAGTTGGCCAGCGGGCCAATGTCTTCCCGGCGGTCTCGAAGGGGGGGGATATGCAGGGGAAATACATGGATCCGGTAGTAGAGGTCCTGCCGAAAGGTTTTCTGGCCGACCAGCCGTTCGAGATTCTGATTGGTGGCCGCGATGACGCGGATGTCCACGGTGATGGCCTTGGACCCGCCCAGTCGCTGAAACGTTCGTGATTCCAGCACCCGCAGCAGTTTGGCCTGCACCTCTATCGCCATGTCGCCGATTTCGTCCAGAAAAAGGGTGCCCCCGGAGGCCTGTTCGAACTTTCCTTTCTGGCGGCGGGTGGCGCCGGTAAAGGCGCCCTCTTCGTAACCGAAGAGTTCCGCTTCCAGCAGCGGGCCCGGAATGGCCGCGCAGTTGACCGGCAGGAACGGCCCTGCCGACCGGGGGCTGTTGAAATGCAGTGCCTTGCTGAGCAGTTCTTTCCCGGTGCCGCTCTCCCCGGTCACGAGTACCGTGGCATCGGTTTCCGCCACCCGGCCCGCCTGCTGCAGCACGTCACATATCCGGGGGGAATGACCGACGATATTGGCAAAGTTGTACCTGCCTTCAATTTCCCGTCGCAGATGACGAACCTCGGCGGTCAGCCGGCTGATCCGCAGGGCTTTTTGCACGCAGTCCCGCAGGCGCTCTTCCTTGAAGGGCTTGGTGACGTAGTCGAAGGCCCCTGAGTGAATGGCTTCCACCGCATTGTCGATGGACCCGAAGGCGGTGATGACAATGACCGGCAGCTCTGAATCGGAGGCTTTGACATGCTGCAGGACCTGCATGCCGCTGACCTTGGGCAGCTTGATGTCCGTGATCACCAGGCTGAAGGTGTCGTGGTCAAACAGGTCGACGGCTTCCCGTCCGTCTCTGGCCTCGACAAAGTCCAGCGGCAGGTCGCTGAGCAGCATGGCGATCACTTCGCGCATGCGGGATTCATCTTCGGCGATGAGGACTTTATGTTGCATGGGTGGCTTCTTCGGTTAAGGGGAAAACGATCGTAAACGTGGCGCCTTTGCCGGGTGTGCTCTGTGCGGTTATCCCGGCGTGGTGCATGTTGAGTATCTGCGCCACGATGGACAGCCCGAGGCCGGTGCCACCGTCTTTGAAAGTCGCAAAGGGCTCGAATATCTTTTCCAATCGATCCGGTCGGATGCCGTCTCCGCTGTCGGTGATGGAAACGGCCGCCTGACCGATGATGAGGGACCGGTCGACGGCACCGTCCTCCCGGTCTTCCGGGTCTGCAGCCGGGCATTCATGATCCAAAGACCACCTGACGGTCAGCCGGCCCCCATCGGGCATGGCCTGGACGGCATTGAGCAGGATATTCATGAATACCCGTCGTATCTGGTCCGGATCCACCGCACATGCGGGAAGCGGGGGCGCCGCCAGTTTCTCGAGCTGAATCGACTGGCTGCTTAGCATCTGCGAGATATCGTCCAAGGTCTCTTCCAGGAGCCGAACCAGGTCGGTTGGGCTCAGGCTGGGCGGAACCGGCCGGGCGAAGGCCAGAAACGACTTCAAGGTATTGTCCAGCCGGATCACCTCGTCGATGATGAACTGCGTCGCCCGCTTGCGCATGGCTTCCGGTTTCTGGGGGTTGGCGACCACCTGGGCCGCACCCAGGATGATGCCCAACGGGTTCTTGATTTCGTGGGCAATGCCCGCGGTCAGTTGTCCCAGGGCGGCCAATTTCTCTTTCTCCGCCAGCTCGAAGTAGGTTTTCTTCAGCGCCTTCCGGCTCTGCTTCAACGAGGCGGCCATCTGGTTGAAGGCCTCGGCCAGGGTGCTGACGATATGGGGGTGGTCAAGGCGGACCTTATCGTCAAGGTCGCCTGCGCTCACCCGTTGGATGCCCTTTTCGAGCACCCTCAACGGCTTGACGATGGTCAGGGCCACCAGGTAGCTGACGATGCAGGAGATGCAGACGGCCACGAGCACCAGGGTGACCGTGGCTTGCTTGATGGCATTGATGTCGTCAAGAAAATCCGACACCGGCAGGTTGACGCCGACAGACCAGTCGCTCTCCGGGTAATCGGCGTAGGCGGTATAAAAGGCTTCATCGTCGAAGAAGGCAAGGTCGAACTGCCGCTTGCCGGCTTTGAGCCGCTGCAGGCCGGTGTTGAGAAATCGGACCTGTTCCGGCCTGAAATGGGGATTGAGCAGCTGCGGATGGGCAATCACCCGCCCCTGCACGTTGTCGACAATGTAGGCGTAACCCTTTTTGCCGATCCTGAGCGTATTGAGGAAGCGTGAGAAGGTGGACAGGTCGATATCGATGGCACAGACGCCGGCGATGGAGCGGTCGGCGGCGACCAGCGGCGTCGACACGGTAATGCCCGGATGCTGGGAGGAGGCAAACACGTAAACCCGCGTCCAGAACTGGCTTTCTTTTTCGAGCGCCCCCGTATACCAGGGCCTGATCCTGGGATCGAAGAGCTTGTGCACCTCGGGCCGCTGGGGTGGCACCATGGTAAACCGGCCGCCCCTGTCTCCATAAATGATGTTCAGGAATTCAGGGTTGTCCTGCTGGAGCAGATGAAAGAAGCGGATCAGTTCCCCATCGTCCGCGACATCGATGAACCCATTTTCTATGGTTTTCTTGAGCAGGTTGACCGCCCTGGTCGGCTGCAGCAGATACGCCCGCACCCGTTCGGTGATCTGGGCTGCCGTGCCGACGGCATACTGCTCGATCTGTTTCTCCATCGACCGCCTTCCCGTAAGATAGGAAAAATAACCGGTAATGGCGATAAAGAGGATGGTCATCCCCGCTATGGAGACGAACAGACGGATCTGGAACGAGTGCCGATAGGCACTCAACATCAATGACTTACGCATGATGTATCATTGGATCGACTTTAACGCCCACCCGTCGGCCAGCCCGGCGCGCAGATCGTGGTTAAGCTGCGTATTGATGGTATTGCCCATGACGTATTCCCCGACGATTCGGTCCATGTCCGGCAGCCTCGACGGGCGGTGCAGGATCTCTTTCAGGGCGTATCCGGTGGTCAGACTGGTGCGGTGGTCCTTCCACAGCTTTTCGAAAGCCTGGTCGCGCATGCCGGCATCCTCGGCGTTGCGCACAATCTCCAGCAGCGCCAGCCCGGCCCAGGAGTGGGTGTGGGCGTCATCTGCCGTATAGGGGGGCTTCTCGGGGTTGGGAAAAACCAGTTTCAGCCACGGGACCGGAGAGATTCGTGAAAAGCGGTCTTCGGGGTATTTGTCCGCGAGCAGCGAGTAAAGCGCCAGTCCTTTGGGTTTGTCCTTCAACAGATCGGTGGTGATCCAGGCCATATACCAATAAGCCTTGGCACGAACCGCCGGCAGATCGGAAAACTCCCTGGCGATCGATTCATAGGCGTTCAGCGCCTGTTCACAGGCATTATTGTCCGCAAGCCTGAAATCCTTGCCCAGGTAAAGATAGGCCAACTCCAGCCTGGCTTCGCCCAGTTCCTGCCGGTCATTGGGAAAACGGCCGAAAATCAGGTCGAGGGCCGCTGATTTCTCGCGGGGGTTGGCATTCAGGGACTTCGCATAATTGAGCTGTTCCGTTGATGTGGCAAAGAGGGGAATCTCGAATCCGGAGACGCTGGCCACCGAGGCTTCCTGGGCTGGCACGTCGATGGCGGGAGGCTCGGCGGTGCAGCCTCCCGACATATGCAGGAACACCATCACAGCAAACCACCAGCATTTCATCCGGTGTTTGGAGATCGGCCTTGTGGGTGTGTTCGTCAATCCATATCACCTTCTTTGATCATATCAGCCACATGTGAGGATATGGTCAACTATCAATCGCCCCTTCAACCGTCTCCAGCCGTGAAAGAATCCGGTTATGGTTTTCAAGGTTGATGATTTGATCATTTTCCATTATATTATCTTATATCCTTGTTCAAGCAATTGTCATTGCGGGTTTTCTTATCTACCACCGTTGAAACCGGTATCATTCACCGGATCGGCCGTTGCTGGCCGCGCACTGCGCCTTGATATGCAGGTGGCATAAACCTTGCTCAGATTCGGGTTCAGCAAAACGTATGCCTTTATTTGCTGAATCGTTTTCAATGTGCCGCACCCGTCACCCCCTGCCATCGTGGCCCGCCTCTTTTTTTTCTGCGGGGACTGACCGGGTGCCGTGTGGCATCACCGATCCGTTGACCTATCGATATCAAGGAGGAGAAAAAACGAAAACAGACGCCAGGCAGGAAAGAATCCATCGATCAACAACCGGTCATCGTCATTGACCAATAAAAAGGAGGTTCGGATGAAAAGATCATTACTCGTTGTCACTGCACTGTTTTTTGGCCTGTCCCTCATGGTCGGCCTCGGAGTCGAATCGGCACAGGCGGATACCACCTTCGTTACCATCGGCACCGGCGGCGTCACCGGCGTTTATTACCCCACGGGCGGGGCCATTGCACGCCTGGTCAACAAGGGCAGAAAAGAGCATGGCATCCGCTGCTCGGTGGAGAGCACCGGCGGTTCCGTGTATAACCTCAACGCCATCAGAGCCGGTGAACTGGATATGGGCGTGGCCCAGTCCGACATGCAATATTATGCCGTTCACGGTACGGATAAATTCGCGGATGCCGGGCCGGACAAGGATCTGCGCGCCGTTTTCTCCGTGCATCCCGAACCCTTCACCGTGGTCGCCCGTACCGACTCCGGCATCAAGGACTTTATGGAACTTAAAGGCAAGCGCGTCAACATCGGCAACCCCGGTTCCGGGCAGCGCGGCACCATCGAAGTCCTCATGGCAGCCCTGAAGTGGACCAATGACGATTTCAAACTGGCCTCCGAACTGAAAGCGGCCGAGCAGGCGAGCGCCTTGTGCGACAACAAGATCGACGCCATGGTCTACACCGTGGGCCATCCCAACGGCTCCATCAAAGAGGCCACCACCTCCTGCGACGCCGTGATAGTCAGCGTAACCGGCCCGGTCGTCGACAAGCTGGTTGCCGATAATGCCTATTACCGTAAAGCCGTCATTCCCGGAGGCATGTATCGCGGAACCGATACCGACACGCCCACCTTCGGTGTGGGTGCCACTTTCGTCTCCTCCTCCAAGGTGGATGACAAGGTGATCTACGAGATCGTCAAGGCGGTCTTCGAGAATTTCGATGAGTTCAAGAAGCTTCATCCGGCCTTTGAGAACCTGAATAAGGAAGAGATGGTCAAAGACGGCCTTTCCGCACCGCTGCATGCCGGTGCCATCAAATACTACAAAGAAGTCGGCTTGTTGAAGTAGTCCACCCTTGATGCCCGTGCGCGGCGTGCAGCCGTGCACGGGTCGCTCTTTGCAATTTCTCAATTCTGCAGCGAGGCGGTTTCAACGCATGCGTCGACAGGAGTGTCGAACAGCATCATGCGGCAGAAATCTTCCAGCATTAGCGGTTGCCCATTGCGCCACAAGGAGGAATCGTCACCATGGTCAAACTGAAGAGCAAAAGGGCGGTACCAGTCGATCCCAATGCGCTGGTTGCCGAAACCGAATCTGGCGCCCGTAATCCTACCGGGGCGATTCCCAAAAAAATCCTATTTTACGTGCCCCTGATATGGACGCTGTTTCAACTCTGGTACGCCTCGCCCCTACCGTTCCTGTTCAACGTTTTTGTACTTAACGATACCGAAGCAAGGGCCATTCACTTGGCCTTTGCCATATTTTTATCCTACACCGCCTATCCCACATTCAAATCCTCGCCGCGGGACTACATTCCGGTGCAGGACTGGGTCATGGCCATCGTGGCCGCCTTTTGCGCGTCCTACCTGTTCTGGTTCTATGCGGAACTATCCAGTCGCCCCGGCGCGCCCATAACGATGGACCTGGTCGTGGCCGTCGTCGGCCTGGTCATGCTGCTGGAGGCCACCCGTCGCGCGCTCGGGCCTCCCCTGATGGTGGTGGCCACCGTCTTTATCATCTATACCTTTGCCGGGCCCTATATGCCTGACGTGATCGCCCACAAGGGGGCCAGCCTGACCAAGGGCATGACGCACTACTGGCTGACCACCGAGGGTGTCTACGGGGTGGCCCTGGGGGTCTCCACCGGCATGGTGTTCATGTTTGTGCTCTTCGGCGCCCTACTGGAGTCCGCCGGTGCCGGCAACTACTTTATCCGCACGGCCTTTGCCGGATTGGGCCATCTGCGCGGCGGACCGGCCAAAGCCGCCGTCGTCTCCTCCGGCTTGACCGGACTGGTCTCCGGATCCTCCATTGCCAACGTGGTCACCACGGGGACCTTTACCATCCCGCTGATGAAAAAAGTCGGTTTCTCCGCGGAAAAGGCCGGTGCCGTGGAGGTGGCCTGCTCCACCAACGGGCAGCTGATGCCGCCGGTGATGGGGGCCGCGGCTTTCCTGATGGTGGAGTACGTGGGCATCTCCTACGTGGAGGTCATCAAGCACGCCTTTCTCCCAGCCATTATCTCCTATGTGGCCCTGGTGTACATCGTCCACCTGGAGGCCTGCAAGATGGGACTCAAGGGCATGGAAAAGCCCGTGATTACGACCTTCCAGCAGAAAGTATTGTCCGCGGTCATGACCTTCCTGTTCATCGTTATCTTGGGAGGCGTCACCTATTACGGGCTGGGCTGGATCAAGACCGTGGCCGGCGGTGCCACCATCTACATCGTCTGCCTCCTGCTGCTGGGCGCCTACCTACTCCTGCTCAAATTTGCCTGCCGGGTGCCGGAACTGGAAAAAACCCTCGAAATTGTCGAGCTGCCCCCACTGGGACCGACGGCCCAGGCCGGGTACTATTTTCTGTTGCCTATCGTCGTGCTCATGTGGTGCCTGGTGGTGGAACGCCTGTCGCCGGCCCTTTCGGCATACTGGGCCACGGTACTGCTGATCTTTATCGTGCTCACCCAACGACCGCTCAAAGGCGTGTTCCGCAAGATGAAGGGCGATGAGTTCGCCTTCAAGGCGGGATTTAAAGACATGATCAGCGGCTTCGTCAACGGGGCCCGCAACATGATCGGCATCGGTGTGGCCACCTCGGCCGCCGGCATCGTCGTCGGCACCGTGACCCTGACCGGCATCGGCCTGGTGATGACCGAGTTCGTCGAGTTCATCTCCGGCGGCAACCTGATGCTGATCCTGCTCTTTACGGCCGTGATCAGCCTGCTTTTGGGCATGGGACTGCCCACCACGGCCAACTACATCGTCGTCTCCACCCTGATGGCCCCGGTGATCGTCGAACTGGGCGCCCAGAACGGACTCATCGTGCCGCTGATCGCCGTGCATCTGTTCGTGTTCTATTTCGGCATCCTGGCCGACGACACGCCGCCGGTGGGGCTGGCGGCCTTTGCCGCCGCCGGCATATCCGGGGGGGACCCCATCAAGACCGGCATCCAGGGGTTCACCTACGATATTCGAACGGCCGTGCTGCCCTTCATGTTCATCTTCAACACCCAGTTGCTGATGATCGGTTTGCATGGCTGGTTTCACCTGGTCGTGGTTATCATTGCCGCGGTGGCCGCCATGCTGGCCTTTGCCGCGGCCACCCAAGGGTTTTTTCTGACCAAGAGCCGCATCTGGGAAACGGCCGCCCTGCTCCTGGTGGCCTTCACCCTTTTTCGTCCCGGCTTCTGGTGGGATATGGTGTATCCGCCGCTGGATAAAAAGCCGCCTACCAATCTGGAAGAGATGGTGGGCGGCATGGCACCCGACTCCCGCTTGCGCATCGAGGTCAAAGGCGAGGATATGAATGGCAAGGAATACACCAAAACCCTGATGCTTAAGGTGGGCGATGAAGCCACGGGAGTTGAAAAATTGGCTGGCATCGGCATTGAAACCCGCGAGGAAGAGGGCAAGATCCTGGTTGACAACGTGGTTTTCTCCAGCCGGGCGGAAAAAGCTGGCATCGATTTCGATCAGGAAATCCTCAACATCCAGGTTCCCAGCCAGCGTCCGACCATGGAGTGGGTCTACATTCCGGCGTTGCTGCTCTATGCACTGATCTGGTTTATACAGAACAAACGCAGAAAAAAGCAGGAGAAGACGGCCGCTCCTGCTTGACAATGGCCGGCAAACGATTGTGTTGTCAGCATTGAATTTTTCACCCGGGAGAACAGACTATGTTTAAAAAGATTCTCGTACCCGTGGACATCGACTATCCCGATACGGCCGCGCGGGTGTATCAGAAGGCGAAAGCCATTGCCGATTTAAGCGGCGCCGCCATCCGGCTGGTCACGGTGATGCCTGGATTTTCAATGCCGATGGTGGCCGCTATCGTCCCTGAGGAAGTTCGTCAGCAAGCCATAGCGCGGATTCAGGAGGCTTTGGAGCAGTTTGTTGCCGACAATTGCGACCCAGGCGTCACTGCCCGATTGCGAACCGGGAAAAACTGGGAGGAGATCATCCGTGTCGCCGATGAGTGGCAGGCGGATCTGATCGTGGTCTACCACAACCGTCACCGTGAGATTAACGAGGTCTTCAGCCAGTCCTGCTCACAGCGGGTCGCCGATCACGCCAACTGCAGCGTGCTGCGGTTGCGCAATGTCGGGGCCTCGCCCTAACGCCCATCACCTTCAACCTCTGGGAGGAATCATCATGGCCACCCAGCACCCCAGGAAAATAGGTATTGCGGATTGCTTGAAACGATTCACCCTGCTTGGCATCGCCGTGATCGCGGCAACCGTCCCCACCGGTGCTGCCGCCGGTGACATCCTCCTCGGGACCGATGCGGCGGGCAGTTTTTCTCACTTTGCCGGCCGGGCGGTATGCCGGACGATCAATCGGTCTGCCGCCGATCTGAGCTGCCGGGTGATCCCTGCAGCCGACGACACCCACAACCTGACCAACCTGAACGGCGGATCGCTGGACCTGGCCCTGCTCGATTCGCGCCTGCTGCACGACGCCGTGACCCGCAAGGGCCAGTTTCAGTTCCTGGACATCCGCTACGACAATCTGGGCACGCTATTGCCGCTCTATCAACTGCCCGTGCTGCTGGTCGCCCGCATCGACGCCGGCATTGCCGGGCTCTCGGATCTAAAGGGAAGGCGCATCAACATCGGCATTGCGCACACGAAGGTGCGTGAGGCGGTTGATTTCATCATGACGGCAAAGGGCTGGACCCAGCCGGATTTCAAGCTGGTGCAGGAATTGCCGGCCACCCTGTCGCAGGATACAATGGCGTTTTGCCACGGCTCCGTCGATGCCATGGTGCATATCGGCGTGCACCCGGACTCGGCGTTGCAGCAGCTGATGGACCTGTGTGCCGCCGTGCCGGTGGACATGAATGATGGCGATATCACCCGGGCGGTTGAAGGCAATCCCGCCGTCTCGATCGTGAGCCTTCCCTCCAGCACGTATCCCGGTCTGGAAAAGCCGGTGGCCTCCTTCGGAACCACCATCTGGCTGGCCGCTTCGGGAAGTCTCGATGATGAGGCCGCAATGGCGGTAATGACTGCCCTGGAAAAGCATCAGGACCGCCTGAGGAGCATTCATCCCGCCCTGGGCGGGTTTGCCGTGGACCCATCGGATGGTCCGGACATCGGCATCGCCCTGCATCCGGGCGCGGCAGGTTATTTTGCATCGCGGGGAAATTGACCGGTCAACAACCATCAGCTAAAGACGGTTTGCCTGCGACATGTCATCAGCTTCCGATCAGACCAAGCATCCATTCCGCATTCGCTGCGTGTGTCCGCTGATGTTCCTTCTGGCGACCCTGGCCATGGCTTGCACCGGAAACTACGGCCACCTGCAGCGCAGCAAGGATGTCGGCGAGGCCTTCGAACGCCACGACGTCCTGGCTGACCACGCCTACTATGCCACCGGCCCCGAGGCCCGTCCCACGGCCATCCTGGCCATCCACCGCTCCTACACCCTGAAGCCGGGGCTATGGCGCTCCCTGGACATGACGTCCGATCTGCTGAATCGCCTGGTGGACGCCATGACCGACCAACTCGGGTTTACCCCCGCCATCCTGGGCGGGGTGATTGTCGATCCTGCAGGGAAACAGGCGGGGGTCTGGTATTCGTTCTACAGCCGGACGACCATCCGATTCGAGCCTGGAAACGTGATTGTCGTCAGCCTGCCTTCAGCGGACAGCGATCCTTACTCGATGGATGGGCGTCGTCGCCCCGGTATGCGGCATTGATCCAATTCTCTATCGTGAACCGTCACAACCAGCCTGTTCCCGGTCGCCTGCGGCGTGGATGACCTGCCGTCATGGTCGGCCGGCTTCAGCGTCACTGCGCGGATCCATGGACATGACCACCGGCGATGTGCTTTTCATGGGCACGAAGGCCACCTGGTCTTCCACCGGCACGACTTCCACTTTTTCCTGCTTTCTCAAATAGAGGGTGACCACGGCGAAGGTGCCGTTGATCAGCAGCCAGAACGCGAAAAGCCCAAAAGGGGAGTCCAGCAGGGTCATCACGCCGGAGGCCAGCAAGGGGCTGACGCTGGCGCCGATGCTGTAGGCGAAGAGCAGGCCTGCACTGACGGCCACCGCCTCCTGCCCGCCGAATATATCATGCGCCCGGGCCACCGCGACCGGGTAGACGGCAAACATCAAGGCGCCGAAGATTCCCATCCCCGCAGCCATTCCCCCAAACGACCGCGCTCCGGTGACGAACATGAACCCGCTGACAACGGCGATGGCGGTTGCAATTGCGGTGAGGACAACCGTGCGGTCAAAGCGGTCCGACAGGGTGCCTACCGCCCACTGGGCCGCCAGGCCGCAGAACACCGTGATGGACATGATCCAGGACAGTTGGCGAAGCGACAGGCCGATGTCGGTGCAGACCACCGGCATCATGGCATAAAAGGCGCTGTTGGTCAGGCCGGCGGCCATGCTGCCAAGCATGCCCAGCGGTGCCCGGCGGAATATTGATATGAAATGGTAGGGCTTGGTTTCGGGAAGGCTGGGGTGGACACCCTCGGTGGCCGACACCGGCACCAGGCACAGGGCGAAGATGACACCGGCGATGATGAACAGCGTTTGCCCCTGAATGTCTCCGACGTTGAGCAACTGCTGACCGATGCCGATCCCCAGGTAGGTCAGGGTCATGTAAATGGAAAATACGCGGCCCCGGTAACGCGATTCCGTGCACTCGTTTAGCCAGCTCTCGATGACCATGAACAACCCGAAGGTCGTGATGCCGCTTATAAATCGCAGTGCGCCCCAGAACCCTGCCGAGAGAAAGAGCCCGTGAAGCAGGGCCGCGGCTGTCGTCGTGGCGGCATACACGGTGAAGGCCCGGATGTGTCCCACCCGCTGGATCAAGCGATGGCAGGTGAATGAACCGGTCAACAGGCCGGTGAAATAGCACGACAGGACGATGCCGGTGGTGCCGGTCGAGAAGCCCTCCGCGGCCATGCGTGTGCTCAGCAGGGTGTTTAACAGGCCGTTGCCGGTCAAAAAGACAAAGGCGGCGGTAAACAGTGCGCCAAACGCACCCAGGGTGGTGACCATATTGTTTCCTTAGTCGAGTGATATCGATGCTTATCGACAATCTGCCTGCTAAAAAAGAGACGATCGACAAAAGCAAATTTGTACCAAATAAGCAAACCATTTTTATCCCCGGCATGGGGTTGTCCGGTTTGCATTTGCCAGGATAATGAATACTCTGTTTGATAAAGCGAAGCGACTGAAACGAAAGGAAAAGACAATGAATGACATCAACGCGTGCAAACCCAAGATCATCATGGACCTTGAAGCCCTCAACACCACCAACGCCGAGGGGTGCGTGGCCTGCGGCCGCAAGTTCAGTCTCGGGGACACGGCTGTGCTGGCCTGCGGTGCCTGGGGGAGCGGTTCGCGCTACATTCACGAAAACGAGGCTGTTTTGGACAACCGGACGTCCCAGTATTTTGAACGCGGGTATTACATGAGCCTGAAGGCCGGCGCCTGAACCGCGATGGCGGGCATTTTACCCGCCCCGGCTGAAGGTGGTCGGAGGAATGGGTCAGATGGTGAATCGTTTGCTTTTGAACAGCGGCAGCGGGTCGATGAGATGCCGCTTGAACCAGCGGGGCAGGTCCGCTGACCCCATACCGCAGGCCAGCAGTTCCACGACTGAAAATACCGGCAACCGCAGGTGGGCAGGACTTCTGAGCTCCAGGTTGAGCTGGCACATGGCACAGGCAGTGACCACGCACTCGGCTCCCGCCGAAATGGCCTTGTCCATGATGTCCGTGACCATGGGCGCCACGATGTCCGGCCTGGCCACCGACAAAAACGCCCCGCAGCACTTTGCCTGATATCCCCACTGAAGCGCCTCGGCTCCCAGCCATGCCATGACCGATTCCATGGAGCCGTGTAGCCTGGGGTAGGTCTTGAGTTCCGGCGGCGCGGCCAGCAGGCAGCCGTAATAGGGCACATAGCGCAGACCCGCCAGCGGCTGTTTCAAGGCATTGCGATAGGGTCTCTCCTTCAATCGGCCGGGCAGAAGGTCCATCAGGTGGTGAACGCGCAGGTCCTGGTCGAGAACGTCTCCCAGGATCTCCCGGTTGACCCGGCGGCTGGTATCATCGCTGCGAAGCTGGTTCGACGCCACCCGCAGCCGGTTGGCGCAGCCGGCACACATGACCATCAGGTCCCGGCCCGTGGACTGGGCCTGAAACAGGTTGCGCGCGGCCAGGGACACCGCCAACTGGGGCCTGACCGCGTGGATGGAGGACGACCCGCAACAGTTCCAGTCCGGCAGTGCCGACAGGTTGATGTCCAGCCGCTTGCACACCTGGTGCAGGGCCTCGTCGATTTCACGGGCCGTGGAGCTGAGGGTGCAGCCCGGGTAGTAAGCCAGGTCGATGTTACTCATGGGCGTCGAAGCTCCTCCTGCGCTGGTCGTAGTGGGTGAAGATCCGATCCAGTTCGTCATGATCGGCCACCTTCTGGGGGAGGATTTCGAGCTTTCCGCGGGTGATCATTTTCAGGCCCGATTGCAGGTCTGAGAAAAGCCTGCCCGACCCCACCTTGAACTGAACCATCGCCGCCAGTTTGTTCAGCCGTCCGTGCCGCTCGATGGATCCATAAATGTACTTGTGAAAGCGGTAGATGTCCATTTCCGGGAGCACGATGCCGCCACGGATGGCCAACTGGCGCAGGGCATCCATGACCGCCGCCACATCGATGCTGTTGGGGCACTGGCTGGAGCAGGTATGGCAGCCCACGCAGAGCCAGATGGTGTTGCACCTCAGCGCATCTTCGCCCCTGCCCATCTGGACCAGGCGAATGACCTGGTTGGGCAATAAGTCCATGTGCGCCGAGAAGGGGCATCCGCCGCCGCAGGACCAGCAGTGCCAGCACCGATCGATGTTCTGGCGGGAGACGTGGTTGATGATTTTCAAGAATCGATCCGCATGCCCGTCGGCAGGGTCATCCGGTTCCAACGGGTGGCCGTCGTCTGCCATGTGATATCCTTTTTTCCAGCCGGTTGGTTCCATCCTCGGATCGATTTCCCACATCGTCAACCGGGTTTCATTGACTTATATCAATTGCTTTGATTTCCAGAGCGGTTAGGTTCATCATGCTGCCGGATATGATCGATACAGAGCGGCAACACGTGAGTCGGGTCCCACACCGGCAATCCTAAAGAAAGCGCGATGTCATGCCCCTTCCCGGAAACCTGTTGACCACCGCCATGGCAGTGATGCCCCACACCGACGTCACCAGAGCCCTTGACATGGCTCTGTCGCTGGATGTGCCCTTTTGGCCCCAGCTGCCCAACTTCAGCTATTATGAAGACATGTATGTTCAGGCGGCGGAGCATTTTCCCGGTATCATACTGGACGTCGGCAATCGGACGCTGCGGTTTTCCATCGACCGCTTCGCCGAGGAATTCGAAGCGGCGCTCGCCCGGTTTGACGACCCTGGCTATTTCGACGTCAGCGAGACCTATTCCGCCGTCTACCACCGGTTTCTGTCCCTCGACCTGGCCGACCGGCCGGCGATCCGGGGCCAGTTGGAAGGCCCGGTCAGCTTTGGATTCAACGTTCTCGACCAGGACGAGCGGCCCATTCTTTTCGACGACACGGTCCGGCCCTTCATGCTCGAGTTCATGGCCAAACGGTTGAACGTCCAGCTGAAGCGGCTGAAAAGCAGGAACGCCAATGCGTTCATGTTTGTGGATGAACCGGGGCTCCAGTTTCTGTTTTCCGCACTGGCGGGGTACAGTGACATCAAGGCCAAGGGCGATCTCGACCAGTTTTTTGCCCAGGTGGATCGGCCCCGGGGGATACACCTGTGCGGCAATCCGGATTGGGATTTCCTGCTGAACCTCGACCTGGAGGTCCTGTCCATGGACATTTACACCCATGCGGAGATCTTTTCATCCTACGCCGCATCCATCCGGCGATTCCTGGACGGGGGGGGATTGATTGTCTGGGGGATCGTTCCCACCGGAATGGAGACATTCTCGCACGAGAATCTGCCGTCGTTGATCGACCGCCTGGAATCGGTCTGGCAGGCCTTGACCAAAAAGGGGGTGGATCGGGACCGGTTGATTGCCCAGGGCATGTTGTCGCCCGCCACCTGCTGCCTGGTCAACCCGGACAGGGAGAAGACCGTGGAGCGTGCCTTCGCATCGGTGAACCGGATGTCACGGCAGATGAGAGAGACCCACCGACTGGGTTGACGCAGCCGCGCCTACTCGACCGGTTTCCAGTACCCTTCCTGCTTGACGTATCTCACCTGGGACGCGGGAACCCATTTCCGTTCGCCATGATCCTGTTCGTATCGCCAGTGGTCACCCATCCACACCTTCTTTACGCCGTAATCCCAATAGCCGGGTTCGATGCGCGTGTCCATGACGGGCGGCACCCACACTTTCTCCGGTTCGGGGGGGGGAGCCGGTGCCGCCGGCGGGGGATGGTTCACGATGATGATCGGCTGGACCTCCCGCACCACCGTCGTGCTGGCCGGCCACCAGTAGCCGGGGCGGCCATGCCCGGGCCTGCCGGGATGATAACCCGGATAGATCGGATGGACGGGTTTTCTCGGGGCCCCCGGATGCAATGGTACACTGACGGGCGGCCTGAAGCGGCTGCGCCGGTCGTGGGCAGGGCGTCTGGATCGGTTATACCGGCTTTGTATATCCGGTGACCGTGGCTGGGTGTCGGATCGGATTTCGAACCGGTGATGCGTTCCCTGATGGCTGCGTTCGGCGAACAGATCCTGGGGGCCGGCGAAAAGTGTCAGCATTGCGGCAAGAAGGATGTTTACCATGGCCTGTCCCTTTCGATGCGGTCGGGCATCAAAAAAAGTAGGTCTCACCGTGACCCAGGCGGATCCATCGCTGGAGAAGCCCTTTTTCGCCCAGCGCTTTTTCCAGATCCGCCGGTGGAAAGTGAACCGGTTCGTCGCCCAGCTGAAAGGTTCCCCAGTGGGCAATCATCAGCCGTCTGGCCTTGATCTCCTGAAAGGCCTGGACGGTTTCCGACGGGTTCATGTGGCTGGGCGCCATGAACCACCGCGGTGCATAGGCGCCCATGTTGAAGATGGCCAGGTCGATGTCGTAATCGGCGGCCAACTGCTCGAATCCATCGAAGTAGGCGCTGTCCCCGGAAATATAGATGGTCGGGCCGCCGGCGGTTTTGATCAGGTAGCCGCCCCACAGGGAGCGGTTGGGGCCGATGACGGGGTTGCGCATCGTCCAATGGTTGGCGGGCAGAAAGGTGATCTCACGGGCACCGTCGCTGTAGGGCTGAAACCAGTCCAACTGGGTGCGACGGGTCATGCCCACCGCTTTGAATTGGCTGTCGTATCCCAAGGGGCTGATGATGTGGGTGCCCGGATCCAAAGCCGCCAGGGACGATTTGTCGAGGTGGTCGTAGTGGCCGTGGGTGATCAGCACATGGTCCGGCCGGGGCATGTCATCCAGGGCGAAATTCAAAGGGCTGTAATCTTTGATGAACCAGAATATGTCGTTGAACACCGGATCGATCAACAGAACGCGGTCCACATCCTTGATCAGCACGGTCGAATGTTTGATGAAGGTAACCGATACGCCGCGATGGGCCTTTACCGGCTCCCAGTCGATGGTGACGGGTGAAATCGGTTGGTCGTCGAGGAAGTCGCCATAGGCATTCTTGTGAAAAAGCTTCCATGACAGCACCTGCCAGAATCGGCCGTCGCGCCCGATACCCATGGGGTTCGAAAAGATGCCGGACCCGTGGTGCATCTTGCGCCGGGCCATTTCCCGCAGGCTGTCACCGTTCAGCGGGCGATAGTGAAGTCCTGCCGACGGGCTCTCGATGTCTGCAGCCGCTTGCACCGCACGGGGCAGAAACTGGGCGGCCAGCACCGTCTTGAGTGCCGTTGAGA
Organism: Desulfosarcina sp.; assembly: GCF_055467485.1. NCBI lineage: Bacteria > Pseudomonadati > Thermodesulfobacteriota > Desulfobacteria > Desulfobacterales > Desulfosarcinaceae > Desulfosarcina > Desulfosarcina sp. The sequence goes on from NZ_JBUOIV010000005.1 coordinate 18,671, forward strand.
GTCTGCCCATGAATCTTCTCCTGGACATGAGCTGATTCGGATCATGTATGTTTCGGTCGGTATCGAACGCAACGCTCCTCAGGTTAGCGGGATGTACGAACAACCTAACCATGATCAGCGGCGGATGCAAGCGCCTTCAAGGCAGCGACGGGCGCTTCAAACCGCCGGTTGCTTCGATTGCCCGCGTCCGTCGGCAGGCCCACCAGGGATACCCGCGCCAGGACCGTCATTGCGATAGGGGTCAGCGGATGCGGATATAAACATAGCCCCCGCTGCCGTACCCGAAGGCTTCAAACACGTGGTGGTAATCACAGGACAGCCCCTGGTAGAAAGTGTCGAAATCCACCTGGTAGGGATTTTCCTGTTCGGGGTCCACATCGAGCATGGTCACCCGTCCGCTGACTGAATCGTAGGCACCCACCGGCGAAATGTGAGGGATATTCAAGGTGGGGACCAGGGTGCCCTGATCGAAGTGGGTGATGATCAGGCCCTTGCCATGGCGATCGAAGTCTGTCAGGCGTTTTTTGAGGATTGCGCGGACAGGCGATCTGGCCGGTGCATGTTTGGGCGTCTGGACGATATCGACGGATCGGACCTTCAGATCGTAGGCGGCGATGCTGTCCTTGACCACCTGGCCCAACAGCGGCAACGGCAGGCCGCGGCGTCCGCGGTATCCGTTCTCGCTCATGCGTTCCTTCCAGTGGCCGGTGGTCACCCGGTCCAGGATATCGGCCTGACGGATGGGATGGATGGTGTTGTTTTCCAAGGACCGGATGGCGTTGATGCACGACACCACGCTGGCCACCGAGCACGAGGATTCGTGAAATTGCTTGACATGGTATCGCCAGATCGCCTGCTTCAGCGGATTCCATTGGGGCTGGGCAGAGGTGTGGACGGTTCGGACCCGGCCGGCTCCGAACGCACCGGTTCGGGTCAGCCGATGAAATCCATACCGGGTGTACAGGTACGGGCGAATCAGGTTGCGCAGCAGGTTCATCTCCATCCCTCAAACCTAAAAAAGTAATCCAGAATATGATCATTGATCGGATTCATTCAAGCCTGGTGCCCAAGCGGTGGCAAGATGATTTCCGGGTTTCGTCAATTATTTGTCACATCTTGTCCGGTTTTCCGGACACATTGTTGGCCGACGTCGATGCGATTTTCAGCGAAACCCGTCACTGACAAGGCTCCAGGGACGACATCGATGGGTGGTACTATTATTGCTTGTCTGTCTTGTTGGTTGTCTACCCAAACAAAGGCATACAAGGAACTGTCACTATGCATCACAAACGTGTGAGGATATGGATCGTCGTCTTTTCGGTCTTGCTCGGCCTGACCCATTCACCCGTTCATGCCGCCGAAGAACCGTTTCCCCTTTACCCGGTCATCGAACCCAATGTGACGTTCTGGACGACTATTTATGCCCGCTATTCAACCACCCAGGCCGTCGTTCATGACAGCGTCCATCTGGATATCGTTTACGATGTGATCGACCTTAAACCGGCCGACCAGCCGGGTGCCCGGAAAACCAATCGTCGGCGGATGAAACAGGCCTGTCAACAGGTTGAGTCGATATTGAAGCGCCTGGCAAGCAACCCGCAGGCCGACGATTCCGACTGCCGACGGGTGGCGGCGCTTTTCGGATCCGGGGCTAAGGCAGGCACGTTCAACCAGGCCCGTCATCGGGTTCGCTGTCAGATCGGTCAGCGGGACCGCTTCCAGGCCGGCCTGATCCGCTCCGGGGCATACATCGACCGCATGCGTGCCATCTTGGAATCCAACGGGGTGCCCGGGGATCTGGCTTATCTGCCCCATGTGGAATCATCCTTCAACACCAACGCTTACAGTAAGTTCGGTGCTGCCGGCATGTGGCAGTTTACCCGGTCCACCGGCAAACGCTTCATGACCGTGGATTACGTGCTGGACGAGCGGCGCGATCCCATTGCCGCCGCCCGGGCGGCCGCTATGCTGCTAAAGGAAAACCACGATCGGCTGGGCAGCTGGCCCCTGGCCATCACGGCCTACAACCACGGTGCTGCCGGCATGCAGCGGGCTAAGGCCGCCCACGGTGACTATCCCGATATCTTCACCTCCTACAGAGGCCGCACCTTCAAGTTCGCTTCGAGGAATTTTTATTCCGAATTCCTGGCCGCCCGCCGGGTGGCATCCGACTACCCGCGCTATTTCGGGTCCCTGGCCCTGAATGCCCCCATTCGCTCGAGGACGGTGAGCCTGGATGGTTTTGCAGCATTCGCGGACCTCTGCCGCCATTTCGAGGTTTCCCCACACGTGCTGCGGGCCATGAATCCAGCCCTCCGGCCGCCGGTGTTCAGCGGGCAGAAGTATGTGCCCAAGGGATATGTCCTGAACCTTCCCGCTATCGCTGAACCGGACGGCGTGATGACGGCCGATGTACCTTCGAATCTGTTCAAAACGGCTCAGAAACCCAGCCGGTTCTACACTGTTCAGCGGGGGGATACGGCCGGCAAGATCGCCCGCATGCACCGGGTCAAGCTGGAAGACCTGATCCTGGCCAACAACATGGATCGGCGGGCGACCGTTTATGTCCGGCAGACCCTTCGCATTCCCCAGGCCGGGGAATCGGTTCGCAGCGAGAAAAAACCCAAACAACCGGTACCGCGGGGACCCGAGGTGCTTGTGGCGGCCCGGGACAACGATTCTGCCGTATCCGCCATTTTCGAGAACATCCCTGTGGAAAGCGATACGGTCCGGTACCGGCGTCCGGGGCCGTCTCCTGCCGATCTGCTGGCGATGGCGGACACGCAAACCGACACAGCAGCACAGGAACCGCTTGCGAACGATCCGGGAAACGGGCCAGGCATTCTCGCCGATGTCGGATTTGCCCGGATTGTCCAGGTCCGGCAGCAGCCGGTGGGCATTGTTACGGTCGAGGTCGAGGAGACCCTCGGCCATTATGCCGAGTGGGCCGGTGTTCGCGCCTCCCGGATCCGCCGCCTGAACAACCTTTCCTTCGGAGAACCGCTGCGCCTGCACCAGAAGATCAAGATCCCGCTTGATGACGTGCCTGCCGCGGATTTCGAAGCCCGACGGTACGAGTTCCACCAGCGGCTGTACGAGGATTTTTTTGCGGCCTACCGGGTCGGCGAGCTCCAGCGATACCGGGTTCAGCCGGGTGACAGCTACTGGACCCTGTGCCGGGATAAATTCGATCTTCCGCTGTGGCTGCTCAGGCACTACAATGCCGGGGTGAACCTGGCGGCATTGAGAGTTCACCAGCCGCTCACGATCCCCGCCATTGAAAGCCTTTCGGGAAACAGCCCGGAGGCGGCCGGCGGTGGAACCCTGCCGGAAGCCTGAAGCGCAACGCCATGGCTGATCCCGGCCGCCGGTTGCCGGGCGGTCTCAATCCTGCAGGCACCGTGTTTCCGTCTCCCGGAGACAGTCTGACCGCTCGGCAGGAAGATGCGCATACCCGGCCGTTCGCAGCTTGACTAGCGTAAGCAATCCCTTTATGATGCCTGTGACTCGATAATTACCGTACCCGATCAACCTCATAGAGGCCAACAGGCACTGTTTCCATGACCGATAAAATTCCTCTGCCGGCAAGGCTGGCTGCCATGTTCGTCTACAGCCGCCCGGCCCTTATTTTTGGCGGCATGGTCTGTGCCCTGGCAGTCATATGGAGCAAAAACCCGGTGGTATACACCGTCGGGGTTTCCTTTTTGATTCTCTCGATGATTTTCGATCTGGTGGATGGATGGTTCTCGGCCCGCTTCCGGCCCAACGCCCCACTTGCCCCGCTGGCGGACCGGCTCACGGACAAGCTGGTCTATTCCATCATCTTCCCGGTCATCGCCGCCGGTATGATGTGGCGCCTGCTGGTGTCGGAGACAGATCCCACCCAGGGCCAGTTGCTGCATGCAATCATTGTCCTGGTGCTCTGTGTGACCGTGCTGGTGCGGGACAGCTTTGCCTCTTTCATGCGCGGTTTCGCCATCCGCCAGGGTGTAGAGCCGGAAAGCAGCGAATACAACCGCATGCGGACCATCGTGGCCGCACCGGTCAGTGCGCTGCTGTATGCCTATGCGTTCTATATCCCCGAAGGACCGGAGTCATGGATCTATTTCCGCATCTCCTATCTGGGCAACGTCCCCCTGCGAATCCTGTTTTTCGTGGAAATCCTGTTTCTCATCATCAACCTGGGATCCATCGCCGGCTACTGCCGCAAATACGGCACCGCCTGCCTGGACGAACTGTGCTACGGGGACGAGGGGCTCAGACGGAAAATCCTGTCGGTATTTCCCAACGCCCTGACGGTGATGAACGCCCTGATGGGGCTTATCGCCGTGTTTTTTGCCTACCAGGGACGCATGCGCGAAGCCTATCTGATGATGATCGGCGCCGCTACCTTCGACAAATTGGACGGTGCCCTGGCCCGCCGGTTGGGCCTGACCGAACCCCTTCCCGATCAGCCGCCTAAAAAGAAAATCAACATGGGCAGCATCATGGACGATCTGGCCGACGCCATCAGCTTCTGCATCGTGCCGGCCTGGATATTCTACATCACCCTGAACCAGTTCGGACAAGACCGATTCGTGCATCTGCCCGTGGGGTGGATCGCCATCTTCTATGCGGTCATGGGCATGGGGCGGCTGGTCTACTTCACCCTGGACAAGACGCCGATCCCCGGCTTTTTCAAAGGTCTGCCCACACCGGCGGCGGCCATGCTGGTCATGTCGCCGCTGGTGATTTTCGACCACGCCCTGGCGCTCTCCTCCCAGCGCATCCTCTTCTGGGGGCTGTTCGCCACCGGCACGATGGTTTTTGCCGGCGTCATCATGAATCTGTATCCCATCCGCTATATCCATATGGGCCGCACCATGAGCCGGCATCCCTGGTTCGGCCGCATGAACCTGCTGCTGTTGACCGTCAGCATGTTTACCCCGGTGTTCGGCCAGATCTGCCTGGGTTACATGATCCTCTACCTGCTGTCTCCACTGTATACCTGGCGCATCAATCCCGAAGAAGCCGCCCGGGAGAACCGCCACAAGTCTGTGGCCGAAGGCTGAGCGCCGTTGTTTCCGATCGCTGTTTGCCTTGCTGACCCTGGCTGCCTGTCGCTGCACGCATCGCTTCAGAAAATGATTGGGTGGACCTAATGAAAAGCATTTGGACACTTTTTCTTCTGCTGGTTTTTTCCGTTCTGCCTGCCTTTTCTCAACCCCCCATGAGGTTCGTCTATTTCGAGAATTTCGCTCCCTATTCATGGAAGGTTGACGACCGGATGCAGGGCATTTTGATCGACATTGTCGACGCAGTCGTTCAAAGGGAAATGGGAATCGCCGTCTCCCATGAAGGGTATCCATGGAAGCGTGCCCAGAAGATGGTGGCAGCCAATGAAGCGGATGCATTCATCACCACCCCGACCAAAAAACGAAGGACCTACACGATTATCAGCAAGGAGCCGGTTACCTTACATGCCATGATGGTGTTCACTCACAAAGACAACCGGAAGGTCCGTGAGCTGAAGAAGATTGACACCATCGCGGGTCTACAGTCGTTCACCACGGTCAATTATATCGGGAACGGTTGGGCCGAAAAAGAACTGAAGGGCATCGATGTCTATTGGGTGCCGACCCTGGATCAGGCGTTGTTCCTATTGGCCAACAACAGGTATGATCTCTATGTGGGAAGCGCCACAAATGTGCGCTACAACCTGAAAAGACTGGGGTACAAGGAAACGATTGTCGCAACTCCGATCGTTCTGGATTCGATCTCCCACAACCTGTGTGTCGGAAAACAGTCCCCTTATGTGAATATCCTGCCGGCTTTTGACGAGGCCGTGCGGAAATTGCGAGAAGCCGGGGCGTTGCAAGCGATCATCGCTCGGTACGAATAGCAATGGTTTTGCTTGACAGCATCCGACGCAAATTCGTATAGGGCGTGGCCGAAGTCGGGAGACAGATCATGGAAAAAGACGACTAACCAGAAACCAGGAATGAAAATTATGAACTTATGCCCCTGCGGAAGTGAGAAAGAGTATGCCAACTGCTGCCAGCCGCTGATCAGCGGTGAGCAGGCCGCCGAAACGGCCGAGGCCCTGATGCGATCCCGCTACACGGCCCATGCAAAAAAGGAGTTCGACTATATTTTCGAGACCACGCACCCGTCCAATCGCCAGGAAGGCGACCGAAAAGGCACGGCGGCTTGGTCCAAAAAATTGGACTGGCAGCGGCTGGAGGTCCGCCATTCAGAAAACGGCGGCGCGGACGATACGGTGGGCACGGTGGAGTTTTTGGCACGCTACCGCAAAGACGGCAAGGCGTTCGATCACCATGAAGTCGCCGAATTCGTAAAGGAAGACGGCCGCTGGTATTTCAAGGACGGCCAGGCGCCGCAGCCGGTGCAGGCCATCCGCCAGGGTCCCAAAATCGGAAGAAACGATCCGTGCACCTGCGGCAGCGGCAAGAAGTACAAGAAATGCTGCGGGGCCTGAAAAAGATAGATGACGGAGGTCCCAAGTCTGAGGACGGAGGACCGATGCTGTTGCCTGAAACCCCTATGGGGCTCTTCGGAGCCGCAACATGGCGGAGGAGTGAATATGTTTATCGACCTGTTGAGATCGCGCCGGAGTATTCGTAAGTTCGAGGACAGACCCGTCGAAGCGGAGAAGGTCGACCTGCTCGTGGAGGCGGTCCTTCGGGCACCGTCTTCCCGGGGGTTCAATCCATGGGAATTCGTGGTGGTCACCGAGCCGTCGATCATCAGGCAGCTGTCGACGGCCAAACCTCACGGCGCCTCGTTTTTGGCCAACGCCCCGCTGGCCGTCGTGGTCTGCGCGGATCCGGGCAAATCGGATGTGTGGGTAGAAGATGCCTCCATTGCCGCCATCATCCTGCACCTGGCGGCCACCGACCTCGGACTGGGCAGCTGCTGGATCCAGCTGCGCAAGCGCGATCACGACGACTCGCAGACCGCCGGCGAATTCGCGGCCGGCGTTCTGGGCCTGCCGGCGGAATTGGCGGTATCGGCCATCATGGCCATCGGCTATCCGGCCCAGCAGCCGTCTCCCCATCCGGCCGCCTCCCTTCAGTACGACAAGGTGAGCGTCAATCGTTACGGCAACAAAGCATGACGGGCATGCGTCACTTCAAGGGCAACGGCCGCCGGTACCCCGGCAGCCGTCGACAGGCACCCTCGAGGTGAACGGTCAGGCGGGACCGAAGGCGCTTTCGAAGAGATCGCGCAAGGCTTTCTTGCCGTCATCGGTGAGATTCCGGGTGCCGGTGCCCGCAAAGGTGTTTTTCTCGATTTTCGGCATTCCTGCCGTCCACCGGTTGCCCTCCCAGACAAACCAGCCCTTGCGATCCTGATCGTAGACGTGCACCGGCCGGTTGAACAGCTTGGCCAGTTCCACGCCCCAGCCGGTCCCCCCTTTGACCGTGTCATCCGGCTGAATCCAGCCCACGGCGATTACATGATATCCGCTGTTGACCATGTGAAAAAGGGTCTGGATCACCTTGCGAATCTTGTTGGCCTGGGCGAATTTGCGACCCATGCGGGCCGAGACGATCTCCATGCTCACGTTTCCCTTGTCCAGCTGTTCGGGGGTCAGCTCGCGGACACCCCGGGAGCGTTCGGTGCTGTGCCCCTCGAATGAAAAGTTGACTTCCTGGATGCCCCAGGCTTCGGCCAGTCGGCCGAATTCGGATTCGGCACCTTTGTGACCGCCGCTGTAGAGGGTGATATGGGAACGATCTGCCATCATTTTCTCCTTTGGAAATAGGTGTTGGTGTTAAGAAAAAAAAGGCCCGTTCGAGACGGGCGCCCGGGTCTGTCAATCACTCTCCCGACAAACAACGGCACCCCACCGGTCCCGGCGGGGTGCGCTGGAAATAGTAAGTGCGGAATCGGGGATTGCAAGCGCAGGAAGCCTGTTTATTCCAAAATAATACAATTTAACCGGCGGCTCGTCCCGGCCCGCGTGAAAATCTCGATTGCATGCCCCCCCTTTTACGGTGTATCGTTGGTTGGCACTCGATGCCGCGGTTCAACCATTGGTCGAAATGAATGCGGTTTTGCCCCATTCGCGTCTTATCGGAGGCGTACCATGTCCAAATCAAGAGACACGAAGAAAGATAACAAGAAAAAACCTGCCCAGACGCCGAAGGAAAAGAAAAAAAGCAAACAGGAAAAGAAGCGGCCCCACAGCGCTTATGAACCCGGATAGGTGGCATGGTTTTCAGGTTGAGCGCGGTTGATCCCGCCCGCTTCAGCGGTGTGCCTGCCGCGTGTCGCGGCTGCAGTCGTCAACCGCTTGTGACCGGTGCGTTACGGTTCCGGCAGGATCTCCTTGACCCGCCCCACCTGGCCGTCGGTCAGGCGCACCTTGATGCCGTGGGGATGATAAGGGGAGCGGGTGAGTACCGCGTCGACCGTGCCCCGGGTGAGGTGGCCGCTGCGCTGGTCGGCTTTGCGTACGATGTCGACCGCGGTGCCGGGTCGGATGTTTTTCCGGTATTGACCGTCCATCCTGCCTTTGCTCCTGGTTGGCGCGAGTTCAGTTTCGGCTGCGGCGGTCCAGGTATTCCAGCAGATCCGTCATGGCCTCGGTGGCGTCCCGCTGCGACACGGCCCGGCGGATTTCCACGATCCGCTTGAGTTCTTCCTTGTCGAGCAGCAATTCCTCTTTGCGCGTGCCGCTCAAGCGGATGTCGATGGCCGGGAAAATCCGGTGTTCGGCGCAGTCGCGGCTGAGGACCAGGTCCATATTGCCGGTTCCCTTGAACTCCTGGTAAATGATGTCGTCCATCCGGCTGCCGGTCTCCACAAGAATGGTGGCGATGATCGTCAGCGACCCGCCGCCTTCGATATTCCTGGCGGCGCCGAAGATCTTGCGCGGCACCTCCATGGCGTTGGCGCCGAGCCCGCCCGAGAGCGTCCGGCCATAGCTCTCCGTCTCGGCGTTGAACGCCCGCGCCATGCGGGTCAGCGAATCGATGAAAACCACCGTGTCCCTGCCGACTTCCGCACATCGCATGGCGGTGTGCACCGCCAGACGGGTCATGCGCATATGCTGGCCGATACTCTGGTCAACTGACGAGTAGAGCACGTGGGCATCCTTGAGTCCCCGCCTGAAATCGGTCACCTCTTCCGGGCGTTCGTTGACCAGCAGGATGAACACCTCCATTTCCGGGTCATTGGCGGTGACCGAGTTGGCCATGTGGCGCAAAAGGGTCGTTTTTCCCGACTTGGGCGGAGAGATGATCAGGCCCCGCTGCCCGCGTCCGATGGGGACGATGAGGTCGAGGGCCTGGCCGGTGAGGTCCTTGGGCCCCTGGGACATGCGCAGCCTCTGATCGGGGTTGATGCTGGTCATGGTGTGCATGGTTTCGGTCCGGGCATACTGCTCCAGGGTCAGGCCGTTGACCCGCTCCACGGCCGCCAGCTTCAGGTTCTGGTTGCCGGGGTTGCCGGGCTCCCCCCGTCCCTCGATGAAGGTCCCCTCCCGCAGGCCGAATTTGCTGATCATGTACGCCGGAACAAAGGTGTCTTCCGGGCCGGCCTGGTAATTGTTGTCGATGTTTCGGAGAAAACCGAATCCTTTGTCGAGTATCTCAAGGTGTCCGCTTACCGGTTCCACTGGTCGACTCCCGGGCTTATTCTTGTTCATGAGCGTCCCTGTAAGGCATGATCTCGATCCAGTACCCGTCGGGATCCGAAATGAAGTACAGACCCATGCCTTCGTTCTCGTAGCAGATACAGCCCATCCGGCTGTGCAGCGCATGGGCGCTGTCGTAGTCATCCACATGAAAGGCCAGGTGAATTTCGTTGTCCCCCAGGTCATAGGGCGCTTCCCGGTCCTTGAGCCAGGTGAGTTCCAACTGGTGCTGGCTGCGCCCGTCACCCAGATAGACCAGGGTGAAGTCGGGATTGTCCCAGCGGCGGGTTTCCGCCAGGTTGAGCGCCTTTTTGTAAAAGTCGAGGCTCTTGTCGAGGTCGAGGACATTGATGTTGTTGTGGGCAAAAGTGAATTCCATTGACGCAACAATCCTTTCCTAATAATTGAAATGCTCGGCTCATTCGGATTCGTCGAGTTGTCGGGGCCGGAATGGGGATGACACTGAACCGGTATGGTCAGCGCACCCGCCGCGGTTGGCGACGGGGAATCTCAAAAATGAATACCCTTGCGATAGTTGTCAAACCGGCGGGATTTTCGCTACATTGGTGCTGGCGATGTAAACTTGCTGAAATTGCCGACTGAGTGGAGGTTATAATAGACCAGTTGGACGGCGATGACAACCTTAATCGCGTGCCTCCCGCCGATTGATCGCCCGGGGTGAAGCGCAATGCCGTGACAGGCGCCGGCAATCGTCCGCTGCCTGTGCTGCAGGCTTCGCATCAGGCGATGGGCCGCGCCCCCGCTTCATCCAGCGGGAAACTCGCAAACAGGAGCCCGACATGATTGACGGTGAACGGTTCGACCCTTTCAACAACCGGCTGTGCCGCAATGTCCGCAACGCGCTGTCGGAAAATTTCAAGACGGTCCTGGAACAAAACAGCATGCAGCCGGTGCGGCGCGTGGCCGGTTTTTTCCTGAACGACCCGCTGCCGCCGTATGTCAGGACCTATATCGACCGGCGCCTGGCCGCCTATGAACGGGTGCTGGCGACTGTCCGGAGCCATGGGCTTGACCATCCGCTGGACATCGCCGTCGCTATCTGGGACCAGCGCCTTTTTTTTGAAACCCACGAGTATCTCGAACCGCACTGGATGACCGCCGGGGGGGACGACAAAAAGCTGCTCCAGGCGATCATCCGGGCAGCCGGTGCATACGTCCACCTGGAGCAGGGGAATCTTACCGGGGCCAGGCGCATTGCCGCCAAGGCGGTGGCCGTGCTGGAACATTACCCGGACCGGTTGGCCCCCTTTGCCGACCCCCGGCTGCTTCTGGCCAAGCTCAGGTCCCTGGACCCCGAGCCGCCGACGCTTGCCGGAACGGCCGGGCCGGTCGACCGCCCGTCGCCGACAACCGGCCGCCTGTGACCCGGCCGCGTCACATCAACCCCAGTTCCACCAGCAGGGCGTATACCCCCGAATGGCGAAGGCGGATGCGGATGAACTCGGCGATGGTGGGCTGCCAGGGGCGATGGCGCAGGGCCATTCCGGCTTCCCGGGGCAATAATGCACCCTTCTTGTGGTTGCAGGCCCGGCAGCAGGCCACGCAATTGTCAAAATCGGTTTTCCCGCCCCGCGACCGCGGAACGACGTGGTCGATGGTGATCGGCCTGGCCTTCGACCCGCAATAGGCACAGGCGAACCGGTCCCGGGCCAGGACGTTGCGGCGCGAAAAGGGCACGCGGCCGCGGTAGACGCTTCTCACCACCTTGACCAGCACGGCCACCGCCGGCGCCCGGAACGTGCGATTCACTCCCTGAATCACCCGGTCGGAAAATTTCAGGACCCTGACTTTCTCGGCAACCATCAGGCCCATGGCTCTTTTCCAGTCAACCAGGCCGAGAAAGGAATAGTCTCCGTTAAGCAAGACACACGATCCGTCCATGGTACCGCTTCCTTTGTTGTATGGGTTGCTGCAGTCTGGTCAGTCAGGGTTCGAAAGCATTGTCTTAAGATGGTATCCTGGCGTTAAAAATTGATTAGATTGAAAAAATCATAGTTCAAGAGCCGGTTCTAAAGCGTTTCAGTTTGGTCAAGATCAAGGCGGGCGATCATTTCAAACGCAGGCATACGTGGGGTATGTCGAGGATTGAAATGTGAGCCCAACGCCGATATTGGCCGAAATGGGGCGCTTTAGTAATTCCAGCCCATTATCCCCATGCCGAATATATTGGCGGCAATGGCGATCGCGTAAAGGGTGGATACGGTGATGATCTTGGCCCGCATGGTTTTCATGCCGATCACCAGCAGGGCCGCCACGTAAAAATGGAAGTAACCGAAGAGAAAAATCAGCCAGACGCCCGTAAAGGAGCGGTGCCAGAAAGGATACTCCCACACCAGGTGACCGCCCATGTTGAGCAGCACTTCCACGAAAACGCAAAAGAGTGAATACCCGATGGCCCAGAACCACCGGTTGGGCAAACCCAGGATCTTTTCATCCCGGTCCTCGGAGATGGTGTTGGCGTAGATGATGCCCGAGATGGCGAACATGAACATGATTTCGATGTTCCAGCCGACCATGGTGCGCAGGGCCGTTTCGCCGGGGGCGGTCCAGAAGGCCGAGCGGCCGGTGAATACCAGGACCCAGCCGTTCCAGGTTTCGTTGATGAAATCCATGCCGAAAACGGTCAGGCCGGCGAAGACCACGTTCCAGTCGCCGCCGGCCCGGGCTTTTTTGATCTCCAGGGTGTAGATGTAAAAGGTGTAGGCCAGCAGGGGGATTACGTACCACTTGAGCATGGACAGATCGCGAAGGCCTTCCAGTGCCTGCCGGGATGCCGGTGTCATGAGCTACCTCCATCTTTTGTAAGGCAATCTGCAGGAAACGAAAAATCGGAGAAGGAAGGTGTGAGTAAATCGATTTTAGGCGTGTTTGTCAATCTGAAATCGGGTTCATTGGCAGATCGGAATTTTTACGAGCCTCACTGGAGGGCTTTGCGCTCAGTCGTTTGAAGGCCGGGGCGTGGGGGCGGCGGGCGTCGAATCGGCGGCAGGTGTGTAAAAATTAAATAATATCGAATGGTTGATTCTATACCGACCCACATGTGATCAACATTTAACTTCAACACCCATTGAATATCAGAGGTTTTGAGAGGTGCCAATGTCGTTCGTTTTCAGTTAGTTGCGTAGACCCTTTATCTATATTTAATTGAATCATGCATTAACCATTTTGGTATGGATTTGAATCCTCAATAAACGTGGAATATTGGCAATATCCCTCAGTCCAGCCTACCTCATATTTGTTCTCCTTTGCCACGTCCCAATCGTATCACATCCTAAATAAAAATCTGGATTGGTTTTGGGGGCAGGTCAGGTGGTTTATGCCAATCAAGTGTATCCGTTTATAGACTGCTGACGATTGGTACTATTTAGTTGACATGGAAACTATTTTGGCATATTGGTTGACATGGAAACTAAATGCCCCTTTGAGGTGCGGCCGAGAAATGAAGAAAAGGAATCAAAAGCCAGTTCAGCGGAATGTAAAAAGTCCGTCACCGCCTGAAGATGTGACACAAATCGTTCAAGGATTATTAAAATGTGGCCATTTTCTTCAAAGGGAAATGAACCAGGTTTGTCAACGATTTGGTCTGAAACAGCAACAGTTTAGCGTTTTGAACGAAATTATCTGGCATGGGCCGCTCACTCAGAAAGAGCTTGGTGAGAGGTTACTTTTTGAAAAATCAAACGTCTCGAAAATAGTGAAGATTCTATTTGAGAGGAAATGGATTGGAGTTGCAGTTGCCACCCATGATCGTCGTTTGACGCTGCTTTCCGAAACGCCTGAAGGTTTTGCTACCTGGGAAAAAAGCATGCAAGCCTTTAGGGAATCAAGCTCTGAACTTATATCAATTTTATCCGAAAACGAGCAGCTCAACGCCATAAGATTTTTAAATACATTGCAGAATGCGTTCAAAAGAAAATGAGTCTTATAGGGGGAATCATGATACGCGAAAAAGTACGGTTTCTGGGTTGCGGGTTCAACAAGGCAAAGTATGCCGGTCAAATGAAATACTGTATTGAGCACGGACTTGACTTTGGCATATACAAATTGGGTCCCCGCCGAATCAAGAAAATGGTCCAGCGCAAGTTTGGCATCGAATTGGAAATTGAAGGCAAAGACCTGCTTGCCATTGCCAGGGAAGCCCAAGAAATCGTTTACAATTAAGGTGTCAATACGGATTAGTTATTGACCAGCTTATATTGCATAATTTTTTCTTATTTTTGATGTGTTCATTTTGATTGCAGGAAACCTGCTATCTCGTGCACGGGCATCGGGGGGGGAATGGATCTCATCCGAATGGGAATTATCGCCGGGGTATTGGGGACGTTGATGATGGATTCATTGAATCATCTCTTCGCCCGATATGGGGTGATCTTGAAGATAGACGTGCGGATTATTGGCAGGATGGCCGTGGGATGGGCAAAAGGCCGCTTTCGGTATACCCATCCGAAAGAAATGGAGCCCGCCCCCAACGAGATCGTCTATGGCTATTTCACACATTATGCTATCGGAGTGGGGTTCGCGATCCCGTTCGTACTCGGTTGGGATCTCCTGGTTGGCGGACCCGTGTCACCGATTTGGACATTTGTCTATGGCGTCACGACAACGGTAGCCTCTCTGTTTATTGTATTTCCTTCGATGGGGTTTGGCATATTTGGTTTGCGGTCTCCCGAAGGTGTCAAAAGCTCTTTATCGAGCCTGGCTAATCACGCGTTCTTTGGCGTAGGTATGGCGGTTGCGGTTGCACTCGCCTGAGCATCCCCGAGAAATCACCGCCACGATTTGTGGACTCTGCACACTGCGACCATTAGTTCTCAGGAAAAGGAAATCTCGAAGGCAAGAATCTACCGTAGTTGTATCTACTAAAATAGATCTGCATAAAAAAAGGGGGAAAAGTAGTCAAAATGCACCATAAGAAGATGTTGTCAGACCGATCAACATATTAAGCAGTGCAAATTTGTATAATGCACAGTAATTATTAAAAATATTGTGTTTTAGGCGGCGGGAGTCGAACCCGCGTCTTCCTATAGCGGATTGCGCATGATTGTCAGGAATGCAAAGGACGCAGCCGCTCCAGATGTTCCCCGAGCCAGATTAATTCAGTCTTGATCTCCGGATACTTGACCTGCCCTTTAGTAGGCAAAACCATATCCTTGAAGATGTCTGATAAATGATGCCCTCCGCCTGTCCCCGCCCTTTCGCCGGTTGTCAGGCCAGCGGCGGGGGAGGGGGCGGCAATTCGCCGCGCTCCAGGGCTTCCCGGGCAGCCTTGACCGGTATGCCCGCTTCGCAGGGCACGCCGACCTGGCAAAGGCCGCATCCGTAGCCCTCGAACCGATAGGCCTTTTTAACGTGTTCCCGCGAGCGGACCAGGTGCAGCCGGCATTTTTCCTTGTCGTGGCCGGCTTCGGTAATGGCCCGGGCCGGACAGCGGTCGATGCATTTGCCGCAGGTTCCGTCGGCAAAATAAAGGCAATAGGCCCGGTGGTCCGCATACGGCCGGGGGGTCGGCGCGATGGCGATCCTGGCCACGACAGACCCGGCCCGCATGGCTTTGCCCCTGGCGGTGATGAGGCCGTCGCACAAACCGAAGGTGCCCAGGCCGGCCGCGTGGGCGGCGTGGCGCTCGGACCAGGAAGATGCGTAGGAGAAGCGTGCTGACTTGACGATCGTCCAGTTGGGCGCCAGCATCGGCGCGACGGCGGCATGTCCGGATGCTTCCAGGCGGGCGACCACATGCTTGCGCAGTTCGGCGTTGAAGGCTTCACCATGTACCCTGATGCGGGCCCATTCTTCGGATGGATAGGTTCTGGCCCGGCGGTTGGTCGTGCGGACCTGCTGCCGCTGAGGCAATATCCACGAGATGACGGTCAGCTGCTCCGCACTAGCATTTTCCTCGGGGCAATGCTGGTTGAAGACTTCCCAAGGCGTCCAGTGAAAGGCGCCGACATACTCCTTGTACTGCTGCCAGATCGGGTCTGCGCCCGAGGCGAATCCCACCAGCGCCGTGTCCCAGGCGGGATCCGCGGCGTCGTTCTGCATCGTGTTGTGGGGCGATGTGGAAATGAATTCATGAATCAGGTTTTCCATCCATGCTGCCTTGCTGTCGACCTTTTCTGCCATGCGGACCCCTCGCTGATTCTTGTTTAAGATTGCCACCAGCCATGCGCAACGATGGCCTGACCCACTGATACCACTTTTGGTGCCCGTTTCGTCAAGTGATTCCCGTGTTCTCTGCATGACTGGCTGGATCGGCCCCAAGCCGACAGCCGCGATTATCGATCCGAAGGCTGCGTGACATTCGGCCGGCTTTCTGATATGCCTTGCCGCCTGACATACCCTGTTTCCGAGTATCCGTTGAAAGCGCCGCCTTGCTGCGCAACTTTTTTCAGCAGGAGGAGAGATGGAACAATTCACCCAAGCCCAGATCGATGCCCTTTCCACGTTCGTTGACCCGGACCGCTTTTCCACCGGCCAGTCCAACCGCGAGCTTCACATCAAGGACATCTCCCCGCACCGGGGCAAGCTGCCCGCCGGCGTCATCTGGCCGACCCGCACCGAAGAGGTGGCTGCCATCCTGACGTATACCTATGCCCAGGGCATTCCCGTCACGCCATGGGGGGCCGGCACCAGCACCGAAGGCAACCCGCTGCCGATGCGCGGCGGTCTGGTGATGGACATGACCCGCATGAACCGGATCATCGCCATCCGGCCCCAGGATCTCCAGGCCGATGTCCAGCCCGGGGTGTTCCGCAAAACCCTCAACGCCCAAACCGGCAGATCGGGGCTCTTTTTCCCGCCGGACCCCGGTGCCGACGCCACCATCGGCGGCATGATCGCCAACAATGCCTCGGGCGTGCAGACCATCCGGTACGGCGCCACCAAGGATTACGTGATGCGCCTCGTGGTGGTGCTGCCCGACGGGCGGGTGATTCACACCGGCGGAAAGGCGCACAAATCCTCGTCGGGATACGATCTTACCCGACTCTTCGTGGGATCCGAGGGAACCCTGGGGGTGGTGACCGAGGCCACCTTGAAGCTGGCCGGGATCCCCGTTGCCCACCTGGCCGCCACGGCGACGTTCGACTCCCTGGAGGCGGCCTCGGAAACCGTGGCGGTGCTCATGGGCTCGGGACTGGCCCCGGCAGCGCTGGAACTGCTTACCCCGGAACTCATCGCGCTGATGAACCGGGAAAAGGACCTGGGACTTGCCGAAAAGCCGTCCCTGTTCTGCGAGTTTCACGGCATCAGCGAAGCGGTGCTGACCGAGACGGCCGCAATGGCCGAAACGCTGTGCCGGGACGGCGGCGCCCGTGGCTTTACCACCGGCGTCAAGGAACGCGAGCGAAAGGAGCTGTGGCGGGCCCGCCACGAGGCTTGGGAGACCATTCACCGGGCCTACCCGGGGCGGGAGACGCTGATCGTCGACGCGGCGGTACCCATCTCCAGCTATCCACAGATGGTTCTTTTTTCCCAGCGGCAGCTGGATGAAAAAAAGGCCGTGGGGTTTGTTTTCGGCCATGCCGGGGACGGCAACCTGCACGTGGTCATGGTGGGTGACCCGGCCGATGAGGCGGAGTGGGCCACTCTCGAGGCGATCAACCACAACATCGTCCACCGGGCGGTGGAAGTGGGCGGAACCTGTACCGGCGAGCACGGCATCGGTGTCGGCAAGCGTCAGTTCATGCAGCTGGAGCACGGCGAGGGCTATGCGCTGATGAAGCAGATCAAGGACCTGATGGATCCCAAGGGATTGATGAACCCGGAAAAGATGTTTCTGTAGACACCCGGTTCGAGACATCCGGTTTCAGCCGATATCGGTCTTGGGCCCGCCATTGCCATCCGCCCTGGCGCCGGCCAGGGCGTTTTTCACGGCCTTGCCCAGGCTGTCGATCATATAGGGCTTTTTCAGGTACTCTCCGGCACCGAGGCGCTGGGCGGTTTTCACCTTGTCCGTTTCCGCATAGCCGCTGGCGATGATGCCCCGCTGTCCCGGGTGAAGCCTGATGATCTGACGCCAGGTTTCAAGGCCATCCATGCCCGGGTCCATGATCATGTCCAGAACCACCAGGTCCACCGTGTGGTCTTTGAGGTAGGCCACGGCGGCTTCACCGCTGTCCACGGTGTGGGCCTTGTAGTTCAGCCGCTGGAGCAGGTGGGTGGCGATTTTCCGCTGGGACGCCATGTCGTCCACCACCAGAACGGTTTCGCCGCTGCCCCGGATGGCCGCCAGGCTGAGCCGCGGGGCTTTTTCTTCCACGGCGTCACGGGAGAGCGGGAAGTACAGGTCAAACACGGTGCCTTCACCCGGTATGCTGTGCACATCGATGTAACCGTGGTGATCCTGAACGGTTCCCCAGACCACGGCGAGTCCCAGCCCGGTGCCGCTCCGCCCCATCTTTTTCTTGGTGTAGAAGGGTTCGAAGATGCGGTTCAGATCGGTCTGGCTGATTCCTTCACCGCTGTCCTTCACCCGAAGTCGCACGTATTCTCCCGCTTTGACGGTATCGTATCCCCGGATGGCGCGGTCCATGTAAAGGCTCTGGGTCGAAACGATGATCTCGCCGCCGCTGGGTTGGGCCTCGGCGGCATTGGATATCAGGTTCATGATGGTTTTGTTCAGATGGACGGAAGACCCCCTGATATTGGGAAGATCGGCAGCCAGCTCGAAAGCAAAGCGGACGTCCGGGTAGTAGGCCCGCAGTTTTTGATACTCGGCAGAGCGCTGCTGCCCCTCGATGAGGCTGTTGAGGTTCAGGGCTTCACTGTTACTGACCCCGCGACGGGCCAGGGTCAACAGATCCTGGACGATGGTAGCGGCTTTTTGCCCCGACTCCTTGATCGTCTCGATGGGTGCGCGCAGGGCGCTGTCTTCGGGCAGGTCCATCAGCAGCAGGTCCGGGTAGCTGACGATGCCGGACAGCACGTTGTTCAGGTCGTGGGCCACGCCGCCGGCCAGCAGGCCCAGCGATTCCATTTTCTTTGAGCGTTCCAGCTGATGCTGCAGCGCCTCTTTTTCTTTTTCCGCCACACGGCGTTCGGTAATGTCCCGGGTGACGCCCAGGATTCCGGTCGGCCGGTTTTCTTTATCCAGCAGGAAGGAGGCGGTTACCTCACATATGAACGTCGATCCGTCCTTGCGGTACAACTCCAACTCCATGGTGACGGAGCGCTTAAAGTCGCCTGTCCGTTCACCGGCGGCCATCTGTTCAGCGAATATATGCCCGGCCATGTCCAACGACGCAGGGGTGAGCGTTTTTTCAATGGTCAGGGTTTCCAACTCAGCTGCGTTCCAACCCTGCATCCTGGTGGCCACCGGGCTGACATAGGTGTAGTTCAGATTCAGATCCATGGTCCAGATGATGTCGCTGATGTTTTCCGACAGCAGCCGATGTTTCTGCTCGCTGGCGCGAAGAGCCTCCTGCGTGCGGGTCCGCTCCTCGATTTCCTGTTGGAGTTCCAGGTTGGACGCCATCAGTTCGGCGGTGCGATCCTCGACCCGCTCTTCGAGGCGGGTCTTTGAATTCAGCAGCCGCAGGTAGAGCTGCATGATCACAAAGACCATCACCAGGGCAAAAAACACATAGGCATGCATGTAGATGGTTTCGGGGATCCAGACGGCGTCCATCCTGCCGATGACATCTCCCTGGTGCCGCACCTGGGCGCTCAGTGTTACCCGCGGCATCAGGTGCATGGCAATCAGCATCCTGTCGAGACGTGTGGCTGGCTCCCGATCGATTTCCTGGAACGGGTCGCCGTTGTGATGGGTGACCTTCAGCGATTCGTAGCGGTCTGAAAAGGCAGCCAGTTTCAGATACTCATAGACCCCCTGGCGGTTGTAATTCCACATGGCGTCTTCGATGATGCGGGCGTGGGTCTCGATGCGCGACTGGGCCATTTCCATGGCGCGTTTTTCGTAAACCATGATGAAGGCGCAAAATCCGATGGTCAGCAATACCGCGGTCACCAGGGAAACTGATTTCTGGGTCATTTTCCGGTGCTCCCGTCGTCTGTTTTGTCGATGCCATAGTATCGAATGATCCGGTCCAGGCGGTCGATGGTCGAGTCTTCAAGCTGTCGGGTGAAAAGAATGTATCGGCGGTTGCCTTCGGGCGCGTCCGTAAAGGTGATCATCTTGAAATCCGACGCCGGAAGGCCGGCCCGCGTCAGCAGATCGTCGGCCTCTTCCCGGGCGATGAAAAGATAATCCACCCGACGGGTGTGGATCATTTTGAGCATGCTCACGTTGTCCGCGAGCGTTATGGTCTGGTTGGGCTGGAACTGGTCGAGCAGCCGGTCGATGAAATCCCCATAGGAGTAGCCGTCTTTCCTGAGCAGCCGCAGATGCGGGTTGGCGAGTGTCTCGGCGAGGGTCTTGCCCGGTTGGATCAATTCCTGATCGGCCCTGGCAAGGGCAATGGTGGGCCGGTCCTGGTAAATCGGTTGGCTGAATTTGGCAAAGTCTTCCCGTTCGGGTGTCTTGAACCATCCTGCCGCTCCCTCCCGGCCGCGGTTGGCTTTAATGATGTCCAGTTGCCGCCTGGCCGGGGTTTTCTGCCAGACCAAAGGAATCCCCGCCTGTTGAAAAACGAAATTGATGCGATCGCCGATGATGCCGCCAACACCCTTGCCCTGGCTGATATAGTAAGGATGCCTTTCGTGGTAGTGGACGATGATATTGCCGCCGCTGTAAGGATCGTTGTCTGCCTCCCGAACCTCGGGACCTGGACGGGATGGTGCGGTCGGGTATATGGCGGTCCTCACATACAGCGCCATGGTGATGGCGGCCAGACACACCGCACAGACGACCATGGTCGATTGATCAGGTTTCATCAGGCGCCCCTGCCTGCTGCAAAAGAGGCGTTTCGTTGATCGGGGGCCTTGGCGGATGAGATGGCCCGGATGCCCCTGAGACGGCTTCCCAACGGACTTTTTTTCCGTTGACAGCCCGCCGGCCCAGTGGTCTCCGTATTGGAGGGGGCGCGGTTGACCTTGCAAATGACGGGTCTATGATCGGACTGCCGGCAAGATCGATCATGGCTGTCGGTGCGTCACTTTCTGGCTTTGCCGGCCAGATATTCAATCGAGACCCGCACCACCACCGTCTGGTCCATCAGGCGGTCGATGTAGGCATCTCCCGCCGCTGTGTGATCCGGGGCATATTTGGCCACCAGGGCACGCAGGGCGTTTTTTTTCAACACCTTGTCTTCGATAACCTCGGCGTTGCCGGACACCACCACGCTTTCGTAGCGGGTGGAAAATTTTTCGGGGAGCAATTCGGTTTTCCCCACCACACAGAAGGAGACCCCGTTGTTGGCGGTGATGTTTTCCAGCTTCTGGCCTTCGGTGGCGCAGTGAAAGAAAATGCTGTTTTCCATCACGACGTAATTCACCGGTATGCCGTAAGGCCGGTTGCTTTTGTCCGACGTGCTCAATATGCCGTACTCGCCGCGTTGCAGCAGCGCCATGGCGGCGGCATCGTCAAGCCGCCGGTCCTCCCGTCTCAATGGTTTCGTCATGGGTCATCCCTTTCCCCGGGCCTGTACCAAGGTACAGGCCTTTGGGCTGATTTCTCTTCATGGTTCGGATACCTTTTTTTGGTGTGGATTGCAAATCAAAGCATCAGGCAGGAAGGCAGATGGTCGCAGTTTTGGCCCTTGGGCGGGGGCGGCAGCCTCAGTGGGTCGCCGTTGCCACCAATTCCTCTAGATGGGCGACCAGCCGTTGCCGTGTCTCAAATTTTTCGATTACGGTGCATTTGACGGCTTGCAACTCCTTTTTGAAGTTTTCAATGACCGCCTGATTCTCTGTGGCGAATCCGGCCAGCAGACCGGACGTTTTCACCTGGTAGCGGTGAGGTGGGATGTTGGCAATAACCAGGGTGTCGCTGCCGGTTGTCGAGTCCGGCGGTGACTTGAGTACAAAAATAAAGCTGGGGCACTCGGTGGTGAGGTGAAACTGGAAATTATCATGGGCCTCGATCAGGTTGATGGCACTGCGGATATGCCGGATCCGCCAGTTACGCTCCTGTGGGTCGCCGCAGCGCAGAATGTAATCCGCCAGGCACTCTCGGCACACATATTGTTCAACCGGGTGCTGGTTGAGGTTGATCAGCAACCGGTGTTTGCGCTCTTTGACGATGGTTTCAACCAGGTCGCCATACAGGGGGTGCTCCTCGCAAAGGCGATTTTCAGCATAGCGGCGGTGACCTTCGGCGCGTAGGCAGGAGGCTGGCCGGGGACTGACGATGATGTGTCGACCGGCGTGCCGCTCCACCGAAAGCAGCATCAGATCAAAGGTGAAACTGTCATGGACCGGGTGCAGCGCGGATGATATCCGGATACGCCGGGTGGTCTCGACAAACAAGGGAATGTCGGCCTCACTCAAGGTCGCCCGATCAAAGCGGGTCATCATCTCATCGATCTGCTTGAGTCCCAGGTCCAGGGCGATGGCAAGGGCGATGAGCTTGTCCCGGCCGACATTGGTGATGGTCCCTTTTTCGAGATCCAGGATGTATGGGTTCGACAGTCCCGAGATGGAGGCGATCTGGTTCCGAGACAGGGGACTTTGCTTTAACAGGTCCTGGATGTAGGCGCTACGGGCGTGCTGTTGTTGATTCATAAAGAGCTTTCCCCCCCGGAAGGATGACCATTATCCTTGTCATTTGCATATCACATCCGCCAATTATTTTCATGATATTTTGCATATATTTTAAACTGTGTTTAAATTTCGTCCTTATAATTTTATAAAACATTATAATTATCTTAAATTACATAATATAAAAAATTTAAATACTATTGTAAATAATTCATAAACCAGCATTTAGTTATGTGTTGACAGGCTGCTTTCGCATTGTTAAAAAGGATCATCTCGCAAAAAAACGTGCAACCCTCCGAGGGCAGGGCATCCGGTCCAACCATAGATTTATCCAAGATGGACATGCCGTCCCATCGTCCCGGCGGGGTATTTGTCACCCCAACTGGCAGTGTCGAAAAAGAAAAGGCAGATTGCCATGGTTGATTGCCACGAGATCACCACCGTTTTTACCGGCGGCCGGCTCATCAACGGTGCCGGTGACCCGGAAATCAACGAATCCTGCGTCGTGGTGGCCGCCAAGGCCATTCGTTTTGCCGGTCCGAGGCAAAATGCCCCGATTCCCGCGGATGTCCGCGAGGTGGACATCTCCGGGAAAACCATCATGCCCGGTCTCATTGACGCCCATGTACATGCGGGCAACATTGCCCTTCAGATGGAGGAAACGGCCAGTCTGAGCCCGGCCGTTTACGTCCACAGGACCACGCGCAACCTGGAAACCGATATCGATTTGGGATTTACCACCGTGCGGGATGCGGCAGGCCTGGATTGGGGTTTCGTCGACGCCATCGATCAGGGCTTGATCAACGGCCCGCGCCTGTTGCTCAGTGTCTCTCCGCTGACGCCCACCGGGGGACACTTCGACATGCGCGGGATTTTCGGTACCGCCAGCGTGGCCCGCAACCGGCTTGGGATCTATCCGGAGATATGTGACGGCCCGGACGCGGTTCGCAAAGCTGCCCGCGCGGTCCTGCGTCGTGGGGCCAATCAGGTGAAGGTCGCTGCCGACGGCGGAGTGGATTCCCCCAGCGACCAGCCGGGGCACTGGCAGTTTTCCGTTGCCGAGCTGAAGGCTGCGGTAGAGGTGGCCGAGGCAGCCGGTACTTACGTGATGGCTCATGCCTACAGCCCGCAGGCCATCGGCAACTGCCTGGCGGCAGGCGTCCGCAGCATCGAGCACGGCAACCTGCTGGATGAGAACACCGCCCGTCGCATGGCCGCCGCTGGCGCCTACCTGGTTCCCACGCTCACCGTCTATGATATCCTCACCGGCGAGGCAGGCAGCGCTATGGCCGGCTACGCCAGACAAAAGATCGGCCAGGTCTCACAAGCCGGCCGCGAGGCGGTCCGCATCGCCCGGGAGGCCGGGGTCAGGATTGCCTCGGGATCGGATATCATCGGTCCTTTCCAGCATCTCAAGGGCAGGGAATTGGCCATCAAGGCCGAACTCCTCTCGCCCATGGAGGCCATTGTCTCGGCCACCCGCACCAACGCCCAGCTGCTGAACATGGCAGACCGGATCGGCACACTGGAGGCGGGTAAGGATGCGGATCTCATCGTACTGGACGGCAACCCGCTGGCGGATCCGACGCTTTTCGAACGGGGGCGGGAGACAGTGCTACTGGTGATGAAGGCCGGACAGGTCATGAAAGACCGTTTGCCGCGGCCCGAAAGGAACCGCTGATGGAAGCGGCGCATCTGCTGGACGTTCAGGGCTTGGAAACCCATTTTTTCACCTTTGATGGTGTGGCTCGCGCCGTTGACGATGTCTCCTTTCACCTGGACCGGGGCGAGGTGCTGGGGATCGTCGGAGAATCGGGGTGCGGCAAAAGCGTCACCGCACAGACGATCATGCGGCTGATTCCCGAGCCGCCGGGCAGAATCGTCGGAGGGCGGATCCTTTTTGACGGTGTGGATATCGCCAAGCTGTCCATGGAGACCATGCGGGGCATCCGCGGCAACCGCATCGCCATGATCTTCCAGGAGCCCATGACCTCCCTGAACCCCGTGTTCACCATCGGCAACCAGATTTCTGAAATGTTCATCCAGCATGAGGGCCTGTCGCGAAAGGCCGCGCTGGAAAAGGCCGTGGCAATGTTGAAGCGGGTCCAGATCCCGGCCCCGGAGCGTCGGGTTCAGGCCTATCCCCACCAGCTTTCCGGCGGCATGCGTCAACGCGTCATGATCGCCATGGCCCTGGCGTGCAATCCGGAGATCCTGATTGCCGACGAGCCCACCACCGCTCTGGATGTGACCGTGCAGGCCCAGATTCTGGACATCATGCTCACCCTGCGCCAGGACTACGACACGGCCATCATGATGATCACGCATGATCTGGGGGTCATCGCCGAGATCGCCAACCGGGTGGTGGTGATGTATGCCGGCAAGGCGGTGGAATCGGCCCGCACTGAGGTCGTTTTTGAAGATCCCAAGCATCCTTACACCCGTGGGCTGCTCAAATCGATACCCAAACTGGGTAATCGGGCCACGCACGGGCGTCAACGGCTGTCGGAAATCCAGGGGATGGTGCCGGGCCTGCTGAACATGCCCGGCGGGTGTGCTTTTCATCCGCGCTGCCGGCATGCCATGGACGTGTGCCGCAGCACGGTTCCGGAACTCAAGGAAACCGACGAGGGGCACACGGTGCGCTGCTGGCTTTATTGAGAGCACATGCCGAAGCCATTGCCGGCAGAAAGGAACCCAGACGATTGACAACGCTGCTCCAGGTCGACAACCTGAAAGTCCATTTCCCCATCAAGCGTGGGCTCCTGTCCAAAACGGTGGGCCACGTGTTTGCCGTCGACGGGGTGTCGTTCTCACTCCAGAAGGGGGAAACCCTGGGAATCGTCGGCGAAAGCGGGTGTGGAAAGACGACGGCGGGGCTGGGGATCCTGCAGCTCATCAGACCCACCGCGGGTCGCATCGCCTATAATGGGCAGGACATCACGGGTACGGACCGGCGGAGCCTGCGGGCCCTTTGCAAGGAGATGCAGATCATTTTCCAGGACCCCTACTCGTCCCTGAATCCCCGTCTTACGGTTCAGCAGATCTTGTCCGATCCCATGGAAATCCACGGCCTCTATCCGGGTAAGGAGCGGGCCGAGCGCGTGGCTTACCTGCTGGAAAAAGTGGGCCTTTCACCGGACTATGGCCGGCGCTATCCCCACGAGTTTTCAGGCGGGCAGCGTCAGCGGGTGGGCATTGCCCGGGCCCTGACCCTTGACCCCAACCTGATCGTGGGCGACGAGCCGGTGTCCGCTCTGGACGTGTCGATTCAGGCGCAGATCATCAACCTGCTGATCGATCTGCAGGCGGAGTTCGGCCTCTCCTACATCATCATCGCCCATGACCTGGCCGTGGTGGAGCATCTGTGCGACCGGGTGGCGGTGATGTATCTGGGCCGCGTGGTAGAAAGCGGAAGCTACCGCGACCTGTACCAGCACCCCAAGCACCCCTACACCCAGGCACTGCTGTCGGCGGTGCCGGTGCCTGAACCGGGAAGGAAGAAGGAACGGATCATCCTCCAGGGTGATGTGCCCAGCCCGATCCAACCGCCTGCCGGGTGCCACTTCCACCCCCGCTGCCCCCGGCGCATGGATCATTGCCATGAGTCGGTTCCGACGCTGAAAGATGTTTCACCGGGCCATGCGGTCCGTTGTTTTCTCTACGAGTGAAAAAAATGGCCGATGGCGCACGCTGCATACGGAGTCACTGTCGGCTAACTGAACCAACCGCAAGACAAGGAGGCGTAAAGATGAAAAAAACGTTATTGAAACTGGGTGTCGTTCTTTGCCTGTCGCTGATGGCGGCAACGGCCATGGCCGCCGCCGACCTGGTGGTCGCCGTGGACAGCCCCCCGCGGACCATGAACCCCCACGGCTCCGATGCGGATGCCAACCTGTCGGTCATGGCCAACTTCTTCGACGGCCTGCTGCAGCTCACCGGGGGCAAATTCGAGCCGGCACTGGCCGAGCGCTACGAACACCCGGACCTGCTTACCTGGAAGTTCTATCTGAGAAAGGGAGTCACCTTCCACAACGGCAACACCTTCGATGCCCAGGACGTCAAATTCTCCTTCGAGCGGCTCAACAATCCCGAGGTGTCTGAATTTACCAACACGGGCAAGAGCCTCGACACCATCGAGATCATCGATGATTACACGGTGGTCATCAAGACCAAGGAGCCCATCCAGTGGTTTGCCAACAACCTGCACCAGATTTTCATCATGGACAAGGAATCCACAGAAGCCCGCGACGTGGGCGACGTGGGCCAGAATCCGATCGGCACCGGTGCCTACAAGCTGACCGAATGGGTCAAAGGCTCCTACCTGCGCATGGCGGCCAATGAAAACTACTGGGAAGGGGCGCCGCCGATCAAGACCGTCGAGGTCAATCCCATCACCGAGTCCTCCACCCGCTTCGCCGCCCTCGTCTCAGGCAAGGTGGACATGGTCACAGGCGTGCCGGTGGAGCTGTTCGAGAAAGTGGCTGCCAACCCCAAGCTGGATGTGATCAACCGTCCCGCCCGCCGGGCGATCTTTCTGGCGCTGGGCAACGCCCAGGGCACCCCGACTGCGGACATCCGCGTGAGAAAAGCCATGTACATGGCCATTAACGAGGATGAGATCGTGGAAAAGGTCATGCGCGGCCAGGCCACGCCCACGGCACAGGTGCCCGACGCGGCAACCATCGGCTTCAATCCCGACCTCAAACGCTACCCCTACGACCTGGCCATGGCCAAGCAACTGATGAAGGAGGCCGGCTACGAGAAGGGCTTTGAAATCACCCTGGCTGCTCCCAACGACCGCTATGTGCAGGACGCCAAGATTGCCGAGGCCGTGGCCAAATACCTGGCCAAGATCGGCATCACGGTGAACCTGGACGTGAAGCCCAAATCCGTGTTCTTCCCCGAAGTCCAGGAAGCCAAGCACAACTTCTACCTGATCGGATGGCTGGACGGTGCCTTCGATATGGGACGCACTTATTTCAACCTGATTCACAGCTACGACAAAGAGCGCGGCTACGGCACCTGGAACGGCACCCGCTTCAGCGACGCCGATATGGACCGCATGCTGCAGTCCACGACCAACATCGTCGATCAGGCCGAGCGGGCCAAGGTGCTTCAGGACCTGAACAAGCTGACCATGATCGACAAGATCGCCTGGATTCCGCTGCATTATCAGCAGGACATCTATGCGTTGCACAAGGCCAAGAAGATCCAATTCACGCCCCGGGCCGACATGTGGATGGTCTATAAGGAAATCAGCAAATAACCGTGGGTACAAACCGGCGGCGCCGCGCCTGAACGGGCGGCGCCGACCAGTCGGAACGAATGTTTACCTATATCCTGAGAAGACTGCTACAGGGCGCCTTCGTTCTTCTGGGCGTGACCCTGATCTGCTTTATCATCTTTCGCTACATGGGCGACCCCGTCCAGACCCTCGCCGGCCAATACGCCACCACCGAGGAGCGCGAGATGATCAGGCAGACCTTTGGCCTGGACAAGCCGGTGCATGTCCAGTACGGACGATTCCTGGCCAATGCCGTGCAGGGCAATTTCGGGCTCTCCTATGTGAGTCGGGTGCCGGTGCTGCGCTTGATCCTGGAGCGTTTTCCGGCCACTTTCGAGCTGGCCCTTACCGCGGTTTGCATGGCTTTTACCATCGGGCTCATCCTGGGTGTGGTGGTGTCGCTGAAACCTTACGCCGTGGGCAACCGCCTGATCATGGCCGGTTCGCTGGCCGGCATTTCCATCCCGACCTTTCTGATCGGCATCCTGCTCATCATGGTGTTTTCCGTCTGGCTTGAGATTCTGCCGCCCTTCGGCCGGGGTGACACCGTCACCCTCGGTTTCTGGCGCACCGGCCTGTTGAGCATAGACGGCATCAAACACCTGATCCTGCCGGCCACCACCCTGGCCATGTACCAGTTGGCGGTGCTCATGCGCCTGACTCGGGCCGGCATGCGCGAAGTCCTGGCCGAAGAGTTTATCAAGACGGCCTGGGCCAAAGGGCTGCCCCCGTTCAAGGTGATTTTCAAACACGCGCTGCGCAATGTGTTGATTCCCGTGGTGACCATGACAGGCCTGCAGTTCGGGGAAATCCTGGCCTTCGCCATCGTCACGGAAACCATTTTCCAATGGCCGGGCATGGGCAACCTCCTGCTGACCTCCATCTACGAGTCGGACCAACCGGTCATCGCCACCTACATCATGCTGGCGGCCTTGATGATCCTGATCATCAACATCGCCGTGGACATCCTCTACGCCCTGTTGAACCCGAAAATACGCTATGACTAAGCACCGCATCAAATCCCGGTTACTTTACCATTACCTGCACGATCCCTCCGCCATTGCCGGGAGTGTGCTGATGGTGGTGTTCATCCTGGTGGCGCTGCTGGCGCCGTTGCTGGCGCCCCAAAATCCCTATGACCTGGAAACCGTGAGCCTGGAGAATTTTCTTCAGCCACCGGTCTGGATGGAGGGGGGCAGCGCCCCATTCTGGCTGGGAACGGACGATCAAGGCAGGGGGATTTTCAGCACTATTCTCTACGGACTGCGCACCTCATTGCTCGTGGGGTTCAGCGTGGTGAGCATTGCCGGGACCTTTGGCGTGGTGATGGGTCTGCTGGCCGGCTACTACGGTGGCTGGATCGATGCCGTGACCATGCGGCTGGCCGACACCTTTTTCTCTTTTTCCACCACCTTGATGGCCATTCTCCTGCTGGGACTGTTCAAAGAGCGGGGCATCTTCACGGTGGTGGCGGCCATCTGCATGGTGGATTGGGTCCGTTATGCCCGCACCATGCGGGGCAGTGTCCTGGAAGTCAAGCAGGAGGCCTATGTCATGGCTGCCAAGGCCACGGGTGCCGGTGATTTCCGGTTGCTTTTCAAGCACCTGATGCCCAACGCCATTCCGCCGATTTTCGTGGTCGTGGCCGTGGATCTGGCCGTGGTGATTATGCTCGAGGCCACCTTGAGCTTTCTGGGTGTCGGCGTACCCATCACGCGGCCCTCCCTGGGCATGATGATCGCCATCGGCAAGAACTATATCTACGCGGGCATGTGGTGGATGGTGGTTTTTCCGGGAGCCACCCTGATTCTGCTGGTGGTCGGCATCAACCTTTTTGCCGACTGGCTGCGGGAAGAGCTGAACCCCAAGATCGAACGGCAGGGATAGCCATTCCTGGGAATGAAACGCGATCGGGAAACCATGAAAATCGATATGAATGGCTTCATTGCCGGCAGGATTGATACATTCATCGAAGACCTCAAGACCCTGGTCAACATCGACAGCAGCAGCGACAACATTGCCGGCATCGCGCACGTGGCACCGTTTTTAAGCCGGCGGCTGGCGGCGATCGGCTTTTCCGTCCGGATAGAGAAGTTGGGGGACCGGGGCGTGCCCTGCCTGCAGGCCGCCAACCGCTCCGGGGACCGGCCCTTCGATATTCTGTTCTTGGGGCACATGGACACGGTATTTCCGACGGGTGAAGCGGAGAAACGGCCCTTTGCCCTTGACGGAGACCGGGCCACCGGACCCGGTGTCTGCGACATGAAAGGCGGATTGCTGGTGGCCCTGCACGTCCTGGAGGCCCTTCATCACGACGGGGTGCTGGACCGATTGTCGATCGGCGTGTGTTTCAACGGCGACGAAGAGGTCGGATCGGCGGCGGCGAGGCAGTGGATCGAAGAACATGCCCGCAACAGCCGACGGGTATTCGTCTTCGAACCCTGCCGTCCGGGCCACCGGTTCGTCCTGCAGCGAAAAGGGGGCGGCGGATTTCAGATCACGGCCCGGGGTGCGTCGGCCCATGCCGGAGTGGAGCCGGAAAAGGGGGCCAACGCCGCCGTGGAGATCGCCCACCAGGCGATAGCTGTTCAGCGGTTCAACGACGATGCCGGCGAGGGCGTTTCGGCGCACGTGACCGTGATTCGCGGCGGGGATAAAACCAACATCATTCCGGACGAGGCGCGGGCGTCGGTGGATGTGCGCGTGGCTAAGAAAAGCGACGTGGCGCCGGTCGAGGCATTCTTTCAATCGCTGCCGGAGAACACCCATGTGCCGGGAGTCACGCTGACGGTGAGCGGCGGTGTCGGCCGCCCGCCCATGGAAGCTGACGAGCGCACCATGCAGTTGTGGCGGCTGATAGAGGAAAAGGCCGCGGAAGTCGGTTTGCCGATCGAGTTTATATCCACCGGCGGCTGCTCGGACGGCAATTTCACATCCGCTCTGGGCATTCCCACCATCGATGGTATGGGACCCGTCGGCGCCAATGCCCACCGTCAGGACGAGTATGTGGAGTTGGGCAGCATCGTCCCCCAGGTCCAGCTCATCGCTTCCGTGTGTAAGGCAATCGCTCAGGAGAAGAAGTAGAGCATAGCGCATTTATATTTTTATTCGTCACCCTTCCAACTCGACCGTCTCCACCAGCACGCGGGCCGTACCCTGCTTGTAAAAGCCCAGCCGCTTGGCCGCCCCGGCGCTCAGATCGATCATCCGCCCTTCGATAAACGGTCCGCGATCGTTGACCCGCACGACGATGCTTCGTCCGTTGGACAGGTTGGTCACGCGCACGAAGATGGGCAGGGGCAGGTGTTTGTGGGCGGCGCTGAGCCCATCCGGGTTGAAGGCTTCGCCGTTGGCCGTCATGTGTCCGCCGCGCTGCCGGTAGGTTTCATCGCCGTACCAGGAGGCGATGCCTTTTTCGCGGTAGGTCTGCGCCTGGGCCACTGTCATGGGCACATAGCGCTTGCCCCGGACCGTATAGGGCGAAGCCTTGACGCGGCCCTGGGCGATGGCTTCCTTGGGGGAGAGGCCGTCGATGGTGTCGATGTCGTCGTGGGTCAGGGGCCAGGAGAGCGGGGCGGTGACCACGTCGAAGGTGAATCCGCCGACCGTGTAGACGGTGCTGCCGGCAAATTTGGTCACCTTGTAGGCCAGGACCACGGTTCCCTTGGTCAGCCGGTAGGTGGTGCGTATCACGCCGCAGGCCGACAGGAGGAGCACTACCGAGACCGCCAGGGTCAGGCAGAGGCGAATTGGCTGTCTGTTTTCCGGATTACGCATGATTTAAGGCATGATCACCGTTTTCTCACCACCAGGCTGCCGATGGAATAGCCCGCACCGAAGGAGCAGATGACGCCGTGGTCGCCGGGTTTCAGGTCCTGGTGATAGAGGTGAAAGGCGATCAGCGAACCGGCCGAGGCGGTGTTGGCGTAGCGGTCCAGCACGATGGGCGCTTCATCGAAGGTGGTCTCGCGCCCCAGCAGCTTGCCGCCGATATGCAGGTTCATGTTGATGTTGGCCTGGTGAAGCCACCAGCGCTTGATGTCGGGCACCTTCAGTCCGTGCCGGGAGATATGGTCCGTCAAATGCTGGACGGCCAAGGGGCAGACCTCTTTGAACACCCGGCGGCCGTTCTGGTGAAACAGCTTGTCGGCACCGAACGGATCCACATCGTTGGCCCGGCTGACATAGCCGAAGTTGGAGCGCACATGGCTGGAGAACTTGGTCTGGGCCCGGGTGCCGAGGATTTCGTAACTGTAAGGCGCCGCGCAGGTATCGGCTGCCTCCACAATCGTTGCCGTGGCCACGTCGCCGAAGATGAAGTGGCTGTCCCGGTCGCAGAAATTGACCTGGGGCGAGGTCAGCTCCGGGTTGATGGCCAGCACGCAGCGGGCCGTGCCGGCCGCGACCATTTCGTAGGCGCGGTGCAGGGCGAAGGTGGCCGCCGAGCAGGCCACCAGCATGTCGAAACCGAAGCCGTCGATGCCCAGGGCCTCCTGCACCTCGATGGCGATGGCCGGATAGGACCGCTGGGTGTAGGCGCAGGAGACGATGACGGCATCGATGTCGGCCGCTGTCTTGCCGGCGGCCTCCATGGCACCGCGGGCGGCGTGGACGGCCATTTCGGCCTGGTCGGAAAGCGCCTCGTCCGGCCGCTCCGGAATGGCCGGGCGCATGCGGTCCACATCCAGAATCCCATCCTTGATGTAGGCATAACGCTGTTTGATGCCGGAGGCTTTTTCGATGAATTCCACCGAGCTGAGCGGTTTTTCTTCTCGTTCGCCTGCCGCGATGGCCTCGGCGTGCCGGTCATTGTAGCGGGCGGCCCATTCGTTGTAGGCGGTTACCAGTTCGTCATTGGTGATGATATGGTCGGGCGTCCACAGGCCGCTGCCGCTGATGACAACCGTGGGTCGTACTGATGGTGACATGGCTATCCTTTGGTGCTCGCTAAAACTTTATCAGGGTGTCACGTTGCCGTTCAATTGCTTTTACCGCCCTGCCTTTACACCAGAACCTTCAAAAACGCCACGGCAAAGGGCAGGTGGGGGAAGGTTTTGGTTTCCCCTTCCTCAAAGCCCAATGCCTTGTAGAAAGCCTTCAAACCGGTATCCGCGGCGATGATCCCGATGCCCACGCTGGCAGCGCCCGATTTACGGGCCTGGCTGATAGCGTGGCGGACCAGGCGGGTCCCGTATCCCTTGCCGCGATGGTCCGGAAGCACAGCCAACCGCTCCATGTAGAAGGTCGCCTGCGATGCCTTTTCCAGGCCGACACATCCGACGGCAACGCCCCCGGCCGACAGGATGAAATAGCGCACCCCCCGCCGCAGATCCCTTTCAACCCATTCACGGGTATAGTTCGACGGGTGCCTGGGGCAGTTCTGCGGGGTCAGTTCGAACCGGTCGGCCACATCCGCAAAGCTTTGGCGGATCAGCCTGGACAACCGGTCGATGTCCGCTTCCGACGCTTGAACAATCAAAGGGTTTGGGTGTGCAGCCATTGGATCATCCGTTCAGGGCGTTTTCAAAATCGTCGATCAGATCCTGCGTGTCCTCGATGCCCACGGAAAGGCGTACCAGGGCGTCGCTGATGCCGGCCGCCTTGCGTTCCGCAGCGCTCATGCCGGCGTGGGAGGTGGTGGCCGGGCGGGTGACCAGGGTCTCCACGCCGCCCAGGCTGGGGGCCACGATGGGAACCGTCACGCGCTGCATGAACCGCTCGGCGGCGGCAAGTCCGCCTTTCAGCTCGAAACTGACCATGCCGCCGAAGCCGTCCAGCAGCGCTTTGGCCCGGTCATGACCGGGATGGTCGGGCAGGCCGGGGTAGTTGACCCGGTCGACGGCCGGATGGGCGGCGAGGGCCTCGGCAATGATCTGGGCGCTACGGTTCTGGTGACGGACACGCAGGGCCAGGGTTTTCATCCCGCGGTGCAGGAGGAAGCAGGCGTGGGGATCCAGGCTGCCGCCCAGGTGAATCAGCTTGTGGGCGATCTTTTTCACAAGCGTATCCTTGCCGATGACCGCCCCGGCCACGATGTCCGAATGGCCGTTGAGATATTTGGTGCAGCTGTGCAGGGAAATGTCGTAGCCCCACTCGGCCGGCCGGAAATTGAGCGGCGTGGCGAAGGTGTTGTCGATCATGGAGATCAGGCCGTTGGTCCCGGCAAACCCGGCCAGGGCCTTCAGGTCTCCCACCTGGATCAGCGGGTTGGTGATGGTTTCCGCATACAGCCCCCGGGTGTTGGGCTTGAGCAGGGAGGTCCAGGATGCGGGATCGTCGGCATCGATGAAATCGAACTGAAACCCCAGCGGAACGAAATCCGAGACGATGAAATCCTGGGTGCCGCCGTACAGGCAGTTCTGCACCAGGATGTGGTCGCCGGGGGAGAAGAGGGCCAGCAGGGTCGTTGTGATGGCCGCCATGCCGCTGGCGGTCACCAGGGCGGCCTCGGCGTTCTCCAGGGCCGCCAATTTTTTGTGAAGCACCTCGTGGTTGGGGGTGTTGTTCATGCGGATGTATTTCAAGTTGTCATAGCTGGACTGGCCGGCGTACTCGAAGGTGGACGACTGGAACACCGGCAGGCTGACGGCTCCGCAGATGCGCGTTTCGGGCTCTCCGGCATGGATCAACCGGGTGTCGATGCGATGGTGTTGACTGAGCATGGCGACTCCTTTGACGGTCGGGCAGGTTGAAAATTTCTATTTGATCTTTATTTTGATTGCATGGAAACACAAATCCTTAGCATGTTTTCAGCGGAGAGACCATGATCGAATCGACTGCCTTCGGCACCATGACCATCGACGGCCGGACCTACACCTCCGATCTGTTCATCTTTCCCGACGGGCGCGTCAAGGACGGCTGGTGGCGGCGGCGCGGGCACACCCTTCACGTTGACGATATCCAGTTGCTCGTCGACGGTGCACCGGCGCTGATCGTGGCGGGCACGGGCACCAGCGGGCGCATGCGGCCGGAGGCGGATGTTTCACCCTTTCTTGCGGAAAGGGGCATCGACTTCATTGCCGAGCCCAATCCCCGGGCCGTGGAAATATACAATCATAAAAGCGCAGAGGGATTGAAAGTCGGCGCCTGCTTTCACCTGACCTGCTGATGCTTTCGCCGATACCGTCGGTTGGGTCGCGAATGAAACGGAACGGCTTTTCAAGAGGAAACGGGCGGTGCCCGGTTTCAGGCTGGAGCGCCTGCCAGCCGCGAAAAGGGTAATTTTATAAGCCAGAGGATCACAGGTTGAAAACCAAGAACACAAGTGATTTCGAAATGGTCCTGGAAGTTCACAATGCCGGTGATCGTGTCTTTCTCAGGTCCATCCTGGATGCGGAAGGAATCGACTATTTCATCCTGGGGGAGACGGTTGCGCCCTATATCTTCAATTCCGTGCCCATGCGGCTCATGGTCAGAAAAGAGCAGGCCGCACTGGTTCGCGAACTGTTGGAGAATTTTGTGCAAGCTCATGCCTATGGCGGCTTGACGCGAATGCTCGACTGATCAGATCCGCCAACTTGCCATGCGAGACCCGGATGCCCAGCCGTTTATAAAGTGACTATAGCGCTTTTTCCACAATTTTCTTGATCGGAAACCAATACAATCAGATTGTCAATCAGGAATTTCTTATCCCTCATCATCTTTATCATGTCGATACGATTTCCCTTACCCCTGACGGACGACTGATCCTGAAGGAATGGAAATAGCTCCGAAAAGATGTTTAAAAACGCTGGCAGCTATCAACATGGATGGATTCATTAAAAAAGCAGAGGCTGTCATTGTTGACCGAGCCTTTGAACGCAACTATTGGACTTTGGAACTGTACCTTCGTAGACTACTTAAATAAGGATTATTTTGAGCACCTTAAAAAATCAATGATTCCGTTCAGCCGATCATTTGCGGCGATGTTAAGAATCCTGAAGAGCACTGTCAATTAAACAAGAAACTGTAACCTTTGGCTCCATTGGACCGCAATAGGCAGGTGACTGTGGATAAGGCTGATTCATCATTCAACGTTTCATTAGCGAATTCCGCATGCTTTTGCCGCCCATGAGCCATGCGTGATTGTCCATCTTGGTACAAGAAACGCATGAGTCGTTTTTTAGAAGAAAATGAGACTGTCGTTGATACACAGACAGGATTGATGTGGACAAAGGATGCCTCTCTATTGGATTTTCCCATGAGTTGGGATGAGGCATTCAATGCCATCAAAGCATTCAATCTTTCAGGCCTTTATGGATACAATGATTGGAAACTTCCGAATCGTAAGGAATTGTTCAGCTTGATAAGCCATAAAACGATTAACCCGAGCATACCAACGGAAAACCCATTTACGAATATTTTTCCAGTCTATTATTGGACTTCTTCAAGTTGTGCCAGACTTCCGAATCAAGCATGGTACGTCCATTTTGGCGGGGCAAGGGTGTTTAAAGGAATGAAATATGGTTCCTATATGGTTTGGCCTGTTCGCATTGCAGAAAAAAGGATCCACAGCCAACTTTATCGGACCGGCCAACAGTATTGCTATGATGAAGATGGTGTCACCATAGACTGTCACAATACGGGTCAGGATGGCGAATTCCAGTCCGGCATAAACCATAAAGAACCCCGCTTCACAGAAAATAACCATTTTTTATACGACAGCGCTACTGCTTTAACATGGATGAAAAGGGCAAATCTAACCCAGGAAACGGTGGATTGGGCGTCGGCTTTCCATTCATTGTTAAAGATGAACAAAGAAAGTAAATATGGCTACAATGATTGGCGCGTCCCGAATATCGTTGAGCTTGAAAGTTTAATAGATATTGGCCGCCATTCCCCGGCGCTGCCGTATGGCCATTTGTTTTCTGATGTAAAGGACTTTTACTGGTCTTCAACGACCAGCATGTATGATACGAATTATGCATGGGTGCTCTACATGATAGACGGTGCGATTGGAGTCGGGTATAAACCGTTGTCAGAATTTTATCTTTGGCCGGTAAGGGGAAAAGAAATTACAATTATTCGATAAGCGCTAATAAACCATTTTTTTCGAAGAACGATGAGGGGTCTTGACGCGGTTCTGCCATTTGCATTACCGGGCAAAAAAGCGGCCACAAAGAATGAAACATATGTCTTGACATCAAGATATATGCGGTTACCTTTGGGCCATGGAAACGGGATCCCACATACGCCTGATACTGGGCCGGGCAGCCAAGGCCGTTGAACGGGTCGACCGGGCCAGCATTGCCGGGACGGGTCTCAATGCAAGCGATTTTGGCATCCTGGAGGCGCTATTGCACAAAGGGCCGCTGCCCATCAACACCATCGGCAAAAAGGTCCTCTTGACCAGCGGGTCGATGACCGCTGCGGTCAACCGCCTGGCGGAGAAGGGGCTCGTTGAACGGACGCAGGATCCGGCCGATGGCCGCTCTTTCAAGCTTCACCTGACCGATTCCGGGTTCAGGCTCATCGATGACGCCTACGAAAAGCACGCCCGGAACCTTGAAAACATCGCCGACATTTTAACCCCCGAAGAACGCAGGGAACTGGTCAGGCTGCTCAAAAAGATCGGCCTGCATGCCGACGGCGTTGCGATCGCCTGATGTTTACCTCAATCAAGCATTCAATCTGGATGAACACATACATGAAAAGGAGATCACTACCATGAAGGTCCTTATTGTATACTACTCCACCTACGGGCATATCCACCAAATGGCCGAGGCGATTGCCCAGGGCGTCCGGGACGTCGACGGCGCCGAAGCCCAATTGCGGCGGGTCCCCGAGACGCTTCCGCAGGCAGTGCTCGAACAAATGGGTGCCGTCGAGGCCCAGAAGGCTTTTTCCCAGGTGCCGGTTTGCACCGTCGAAGAACTGGCTTCCGCAGACGCGGTGATTTTTGGGACGCCGACGCGATTCGGCAATATGTGCGGGCAAATGCGCCAATTCCTGGATGCCACCGGCCAGCTGTGGGCCCAAGGTGCGCTGGTGGGCAAAGTCGGGAGTGTCTTTACCAGCACGGCGACGCAGCACGGGGGGCAGGAATCCACCATTTTGTCATTTCACACCACGCTCCTGCATCACGGTTTCGTGATTGTCGGTTTGCCCTATGCCTTCCAGGGCCAGATGCGAATCGATGAGATCACCGGCGGGTCGCCGTATGGCGCGTCGACGATTGCCGGCGGGTCAGGTGAGCGGATGCCCAGCGAAAATGAATTGGCCGGGGCGCGATTTCAAGGCAAACATGTCGCCGCGATTGCTGCCAAACTTAAGTCCTGACCGGGCAGCCGGGTCGCCTGCCGGGTGTTGAACCGTTAACGCCATGGCACCCCCCGCGGCTTGCCGCGGGGGGTGGTCGCCTGGGATTGCCCACGTGAGATCGAAGCCATTCATGGAGACGGAACGATGATTGAAATCGCCGCCGTATATGGTAGCCCCCGCCGCCAGGGCAATTCGTCCACGCTGCTCAGGCACGCCGTCTCCGGCGCCCGTGAAGCGGGTGCCAGCGTCACCGAAATCGTGCTGCGGGATCTGAAAATGTCGCCCTGCTTCGAAATATACGGCTGCAAGGAGGCCGGGCGGTGTGTGATCAAGGACGACTACGGGGATGTCGAGGAACTGCTGCAGCGCATCGACGGCCTGATGCTGGCCTCACCGATTTTCTTTTACACGGTCAGTGCGCACACCAAGATCCTGATGGATCGCTGCAATTCCCTGTGGGTCAAGAAATACTGGATAGAAAAGAGACCCTTCGGCCAGAAAAGCTATCCCCGCAAGGGCCTGTTTATTTCCGTCGGCTCCACCAGGGGGAAACGCCTGTTCGACGGCGCGTTGCTCAGCGTCAAGTATTTCATGGATGCCCTGGATATGGAGTTATGGCAGTCTCTGGTTTTCAGGGGCATCGAAACGGAGGGGCAGATTGCCGAATCTCCCGCCTCTCTGGAAGCGGCCTACAGGGCGGGCAATGACTTGGTTCGGGCGTTGGCGGATAGTGACCACCCTGACGATGATCATGGTCCTCCGAACGATCTTCAGTAATGGCGCGGGGGGTAATACGCCCCCCATTGGCTGTGGATGATTTCCCTGTTGCATGCAAGGGCCTGGTCCAGGTTGTCGATATCCGAAAAGGGGCCGGACACGGAATTGATCCCCGTATAGTTGGAGACTATCAGGTAGCGCCCGTCATCGAGGATGATGCCTGCTCCGGTGTGAAGGCCGTCCCAGGGGTCCTCGTCCCACTTGACACTTCTCATAAAGGTCTTGTAGCCGGCGCGATCTAACATGAACTGCGCAAAGTAGGCCGCATCCGTACATTGGGCGCTTTTCTTAAAAAATGTAAAATAGACACCGCTGGCAGGCGTTTTTCGAAAAAAGAAATTTTTATTGATATAGTAGCTGATCAATTCCGGTGCATTGAGGCGGTCGGCAACCGTATGGAACCGTTTCCAGCGGGATTGCTCGACGGCCTTTTCTATCTCCTTCCAGTCGTTGACGCTGAAGACTTCCTTTTTGGTCATGAAATCGTCCATGATATAGCTTTGCATCTGCCGGTCAGTATGCCGCTTGACGAGCAGCGCATATTCTTGCGTTTCCGCATCGGCCTGCAGCCCACCGATGATCTTGCGGATATTGGCTCCGGGCAGCAATCGCGGCTCACCGTTCCAGGCAGCATCAAGAATCTTTTCCAGCGTGTAAGCCGGTTCGGTGCGGGCGGGCCTGTCCTGGCCGGTTGTCGGTCCGGATACTGCCGGCAGGTGCGGCGGACCCTCGTCATCGGCCTCGCAGGCAAGGTCGAGGCCCAGAAGCATGCCGGAAACCTCCCATTTCTCATCCTGGAGCATCCAGAATAGGGCCTGCAGCGGTGAGCAAAATAGGCGGTGCCCGGGCAGGCCGATGGTATTCATCCGAGCAAACATGTGATCGAAGCGTTCAGGGGCCCGGCGGTAGAGATGTCGCAGGTTGTCCAGGGCCAGGCGTGAGGCGTCGCCTTGAAACCACCGGATTTCGGGGAGTTTGGCCAGCTCAATGGCCAACAGCGGGTTTGACTTGCCGATGTGAGCCAGATTTTGTTCAATGGAAGCCATTTTCTGACAGCTTACTTGAATCGGCTGAAATAGAAAGGCTTATTTCACTTTTTGTTGAACCGCGACAGCCAGCGCTTTTCCTGCGGCTTGCCGCGGGGCGGGTTCACAAGCGGTGTCGACGCGTCTTCCCCTTTTTGTCCAACCGGGAAGCCGTCCGGATTCCATTTGCTGCCATGACCACCGGCACGTCGCTATAATTCAAAACGATGAATTCGCCTTCGGCCTCGCCCCTGGCCTTTCCCCTGTCAACCATCAGCCCTTTCTGCAGTCGGTGGAAACGACGTGGCCCGGGCAAAAGCCATGGCGAAGTCAGGTTCCGAGGCCAGCTCCAGGTAGCGGATGCGCCGGCACAGGGTGCGGGCTTCCGATCTCATTTTTTTGTCCAGAAGGGCCATGACCACACCCACGCCGGCCAGGTTGTCTTTGGGGATCACTTCTCCTTCGGCAACCACCGGCGGCAGCATGCCGATGGCCAGCGCGTTTTTCCAGTTGAAGCGGGCCCCGAAGGCGCCGGTGAGGACGGTGCGGTCGATTCTCTCGATCCCGGCCCGGCGCATGAGAAACTCGATGCCGGTCGACAGCGCCCCCTTGGCCAGCTGTATCTGGCGAACGTCTTTGAGGGTGACGGAAATATCGCTGCCGGTGGCGCTTTGTTTGCCGCCGGCGATGGGGTAATGCCGTCCGATACCCTTTTCATCGGACACCACGCCGGCGATGGTTTCATCCAGCCGGCCGTTGGGCAGGATGGCCCCGATCTGCCGCATCGCCGCGACGGCATCGATGATGCCCGAGCCGCAAATACCCATGGGCCTGTTTTTACCCTCGTTGCCCAGCACTTCATAGTCGATGCGCCGGTGTTTCTCATCCGGCCATGCGCGATGGATGGCACCGGATACCGCGCGCATGCCGCAGGAGATCTGGGCACCCTCCAGGGCCGGGCCGGTGGCGCAGCTGGTGGCCCACAACCGGTCACGGTTGCCCAGCACCACTTCGCCGTTGGTGCCGATATCCACGAGAAGGGTGACCTCGTCGCGTTCGTGGGGCCGGTCCGCCAGAATGGCGGCCATGGTGTCTCCACCCACAAAACCCGATACGACAGGCATGAGAAACACCGGCACGGCCGGATCGACGGCCAGCCCCAGGTCACCGGCGCTGAACAGCGGCGGGTGCAGTGTCAGGGGAAAATAGGGGAAGACCCCCAATCCATAGGGATGAAGCCCGGCAAAAACCTGTTGCATGGTTGTGTTGCCGCACACGCCCACCTCATCGATGTCGTCAACGGTGGCGCCGACCTGCGCGAGGCAGCGGGTCATGAGAAAATTGACGGCTTCGGCGGCCAGCCGCTGAAGCTGATCCAGGTGCGCATCCTTTTCGTTGATGCGGCTGATGCGGCTGATCACGTCCTCGCCGAAGCGCCGTTGAGGATTGATGCAGGCGTCGGCAGCCAGCAGCGTGCCGGTCTTCAGATCGCACAGGTAGCCGGCCACCGAGGTGGTGCCCAGGTCCACGGCGAACCCGAGGCTGGCGATCTGCCTGCCTGCCAGGATGCGGCGCAGGCCGGTCTCTTCGTGCACCACCAGGGTAAAGGCGTTCAGGCTGTCGCGGTATTTGCTCAGCTGCCGCAAGGAAGCGATATCGGCACCCGATGCGATCGGTTCGCCGACCTGTGCAGCCAGCCAGTCCAGCAGGCTTTCCGGGGTGTTGTCTGTTTTCATGCCCGGCGAACGCCCGTCTGCGGTCAGGCGCCGGGTCATGGCATCCACCGGATAGCTGCCGGCGATGCCGGTTTTGCCCCGTGTTTCGGAGCTTTCGGCCAGGGTGTCGGGAATGGTGACCGATCCCTTGCCGGTGGCCCGGGCCTGGCAGGCCAGCCGCGATCCATCGGCCATCTGGTCCGGTGTGAGCACATCCAGCTCCGCCTGGGTGGGTGAAGAAAAATTGGCTTGGGGGTGGACCAGGACGAGGCACTTGCCGCAGACACCCATGCCGCCGCAGTCGGTCCGGATGTCGATGCCGTGCTCGGCAGCCAGCTCCTGGAGGGTCTTGTTCGGGTCCACGGGCATGTTCAGCCCGGCCGGCTCGAACGTTATCGATGGGGTGGCGGCCATCTTCTCAATGGCGCGGCGATCGATCTTTCCCGTGGCCGCCATCGGGATCTGGTCGACCATGCGGATCCGGCGGGGTTTCTCATGGGGCTCCAGCACATGGTCCAACGAGGCCCTGATGTGGCCGTCGGAAGCGCTGCCCACCACCAGGGCAATGACCTCCTGATCCCGGCCGGTCTCGACCGGGTTGGCCAGGACCAGGGCGTCATCGACGCCGTCTACATCCATGATAGCCCGGCGAACCTTATCCAGATCCACCCGGTTGCCCCCCACCTTGACGATATGGTCCGCGCGTCCGGTGACCACAAAAGCGTCGCGTTCATGGGCCTTGACCCGGTCCGAAACCGTAAACCAGCCGCTGCTGCGCACCGGCAGCTCCCGGGAGAGAAAGTCCGAACGGACATCCAGACGGTCGCCGGCCACGCGCCACTGGATGCAGTTGTACGGCGTGAAGCCTTCTTCGCCTGTTGATCGGTTGCGGGTGGCGATGCCGCCGGTTTCCGTGGAGCCGTAGATCTCCACCAGTTCCACGCCCGTTGCCTTGGAAAATGCCGATCCGTCGGCCTCCGCCAACGGGCCGGCCGAGGAAAAAGCCAGCCGCAGGGCGCCTTTCTCCGGCGGTTTTTCCCTGAGCGCCCGGTAGTGAACCGGTACGCTGACGAAAATGGTGGGCGACGCGGCGGCCATCTGTTGCTTGATCTCTTCGGGAAAGGACGGGGTTTGCGCCACGACCCGGGCCGATGCCGCCAGGGGGGCCAGCAGGGAATAGAGCAGTCCGTAAATGTGCAGGGCCGGGACGCTGGCCAGGATGCGGTCGTTGGTGCCGATCCCATAGCGCTTGACGATATAGTCCACTTCGCCCAGCAGATTGCGCGGCGTCTTGGACCAGAGGCGCGGAACGCCGGTGGATCCGCCGGTGAACAGGTGGACCCAGGTCCGGTCGGCATCGGGTTCGTCTCCGGATGCCAGGGCCTCGACTTCATCCGTCAGCATGGCTGGATCGATGACCGTCGCCCCGGCCGGCAGAAGATCGCCGGACGCTGCAATGGCCCGGGAGAAACCGGTCAGCTGGTGCATCTCGAGAAGGGCGGTTGCCGACAGGGTATGGGGCAGCAGCAGCTCCGGCCCGCCGGCCAGCGAGGCCAGAAGGGCGGCCGCCATCACGGCGCGGTCATCGGAGCAGAGGCAGACCGGTGCGTTTTCGTCCTTTTGGCTGTCGAAACTGGCCTTGATCCGCCGGGCCATCCGATAGAGGCCGTCATAGTTGCAGCCGGGCATGCAATACGCCTGGCCCGGCCGGGCCGGGCCGGACAGCAGGCGTTCCATCATCAGGGCAATGGCGTCCTTTTCTGGACTGGGTGGTGTCATCGTCGATGTCGTTCCTTTCTAATTGGACACCAGTTAGTACAGCGCTTAGCTTGGGTCAAGCCATTCCCGCATGTGTTGGCTTGACAGGGCCGGATAATTTGAATAGCTAATAGCGTTTCGCCGGTCACCGGACCAGGCGTCAATTTAAAAAGGATCCATTCATGGAATGCTGTACCAGCCGGTTATGTGATTTTGAGTTCGACAGGGCGACCATTGCCCGTGCAGCGGCCGAAAACCGTCTGCTGACCATGGAAATCGAATTCAGCCTGCGCTGCAATTTCCGCTGCCCGTACTGCTATGTTCCCGAGGAGAGCTATTTTGACGGCGAACTGACCGCCGCTGAAATCCGTGATATCATCCTGCAGGCCAAATCGCTGGGTTCCCGGCGGATCATCATCCTGGGCGGTGAGCCCAGCATCTACCCGCACATCCGTGAGATGATCGCCTTCATTCAGGACCAGGGCATGGATGTGGAGATGTTCACCAACGGCAGCGGCATCACCGCCGACTTCGCCGGATGGCTGTTCGACCGTCAGGTGCGGGTGGTGATGAAGATGAACACCTTCGACGCCGAACTGCAGGACCGGTTGTCGGGCAAGCCGGGGGCCGGTCGGATCATCGCCAAGGCCCTGGACCATCTCAAACAGGCGGGCTATCCGTCCGAGGAAGCCTTCCTGGCCGCCAGTACCATCATCTGCCGGCAGAACCTGGAGGAACTTCCCCGGTTGTGGTGTTGGCTGCGGGACCAGGGCATCGCCCCTTATTTCGAGATCATCACGCCCCAGGCCAATGCACTGGAGAACCCCTGGCTGGACGTGGACCCCCACACCCTGCAGCGGCTGTTCGAGGAGTTGGCAGCCATCGATGCGTCGCGATACGGCCGGACCTGGGACATCCAGCCGCCGCTGGTGGGCAACCGCTGCCTGCGCCACCAGTTTTCCTGCCTGGTGACTTCAAAGGGGGACGTGATGCCCTGCGTGGGCGTGACCCTCTCCCTGGGCAACGTTCGGGAGCAGCCGCTGAAGACGATCATTGAAAACAGCCCGGTGCTCAGGGACCTGAAAAATCACCGCCACACGATCAAAGGGTCCTGCGCCAGCTGCGATCAGGCAGACGGCTGCTACGGCTGCCGGGGTGCCGCCTACCAGATCACCGGCGATTACCTGGCATCGGATCCCATGTGCTGGCGAAACTGCCCGAAAGCCCCCTGACGGGCTGACCATGACCGAGACATCCCCTTCGACCCTGCCAAACCCACCGTCGGCAATCCTCGGCCTTTTCGGATGCCTGGCCGTTTTTGCGTCGGCCTTCTGCTTCTACTTCTCAACGGTGGTGATCCGCTGGTCCCGGGATGTGGTGACCATCGATTCCGCATTTTACGCGTTTTTCCGTTTTCTGTTGGGCTTTATCGTCGTTTGCACGATCATGGCCTTCAGGCGGCAGGGGCCAGCGCCCAAGCGCTACCACCTGCTGATCGGCAGAACCCTGGGCAACTGCATCGCCGTGTACTGT
This sequence comes from Desulfosarcina sp., assembly GCF_055467485.1. Classification (NCBI taxonomy): domain Bacteria; kingdom Pseudomonadati; phylum Thermodesulfobacteriota; class Desulfobacteria; order Desulfobacterales; family Desulfosarcinaceae; genus Desulfosarcina; species Desulfosarcina sp. The sequence continues at coordinate 63,263 of NZ_JBUOIV010000005.1, forward strand.
TTCTACCAGGCCGTGCGTTACACCTCGGTGGCCGAGGCCAATATTTTGAACATGACCTATCCCATCTTCGTGGCCATCCTCTCCTGGGTGCTGCTGCGTCACCAGCGGGATCCGGTTGCCCTGGCGATGGTGGTGGTGGCCGTTGCCGGGGTGTGGCTGATCCTTCAGCCGGGCCGCATGGGAATGGGCGTCCAGAGCCTATGGGGGGTTGGCTCGGGAATCAGCGCCGCCGCGGCCATCCTCTACCTGAACATCAGCCGGCAGCACCACGATGCCAACACTGTGCTGTTCTATATGTTCGGACTGGGATCGGTGCTGATGTTCCTTTTTTTCAGACAGCACATCTTCTGGCCCGACGGCCGCGAGCTCTACTACCTGGCCCTGTGCGGCGGGGCGGGGATTGCCGGCCAGTTTCTGATCACCCTGGGTTTCCGCTATGTCACCGCCGTGGAGGGAGGCGTCATCTCGTCCACGCGAATCCTGCTGGCTGCCCTGCTGGGCCCATGGCTGGCGGCCGAGCCGTCGTTGGGGCCGACCGGATGGATCGGCGCGTTGATGATATTCGGGGCCAATGTGGTGCTGACCCTCCGAAAAGGGCGCTGAGGTTTCTACCGGTCCATGCGCATCACCGGCCGGCCGGTGAGCTGGTCAAGGGGGACGGCCGTCAACCCTTTTTTGGAGAGACCCGCCAACAGCTTTTCTATTTCACCCATCCACTGCCTGATCCGCTCCGGATTGCCGGCATCGGAATCGTGCATCAGTACGATGTCGTCCGGTCTGACCCTGGCGAGGATTCTTTCCGCCAGGTTGGCGATGCGCCGGTTGCCCCGGTCGAACGCCCGGCAACTGAAGTTCACCACGTAAAGTCCGTTTGCGCTCACCACCTTGCCCATGGACGGCGAGGTGATGCCCACCGGCGGCCGGAAGGCAAGAGGGACGATGCCCAGTCGCGACAGCGCCGCCTGGGTGTCGGCGATTTCACGCTCAAGCAGGGCCGTTTGCCAGAACATGCGATAGCGGTCGTGATGAAAGGAGTGATTGCCCACCGCGTGGCCCCGGGAGACGATTTGCCGGATCAGCCGGGGGTATTGTGTCACCCGACGACCGGTGACGAAAAAGGTGGCCGGGACCTGCCATTCGGCCAGAATATCCAGCAGCAGCGGGGTGGTGGACGGGTCCGGTCCATCGTCGAAGGTCAGGGCGATCACCGCCTTGCCCGTTTTTCCGCGGCTGATCACGGGAAAAAAGAAGCCGGCCCCGGGAAGAAACGGCGCCACGGCGCAAAGCATCAGGAAAAGGGTCAGGGGCACCGTGGCCAGGCGCAGATCGACGGTTCCCAGAAGGCCAGCCGCGGCAAAGGCCAGCAGGCCGGTGCGTTCAGCCATGGAAAAATGCAGCCGGCTTGGGCGGGTCGGGTTGACGGGCGTTGGTGAAGTTGTCATCGCTGCCTTGTGAACGGCTGTCACCTGGGCCTGGCCACGTGCCAGTGCATGTCCCCGCGCGTGCCCGAGGTCAGGCTGGAATGGACTTCGAACTCGCATTTGTCGAGGATGGCGCTTATCCTATCCTTGTTCCGATACCAGGTTTTCACGCCGCTGATCCTGAGTTTAAACCGCTCCAGGTGCCAGGTCCAATGGGGCCGGGCAGAAGGCGGCATGACCGACCGCATGATCAGGCGGCCGCCGGGAAGCAGGCGCTCGTGGATGCGCTCCAGGTTTTTTTCCAGCTCCCAGTCCTGCAGGTAGTGGCTCATGTCCAGCATGACCGCCAGGTCGATCAACACGTCCGTGCGCGGAAGATCCGGGGCCATTCCCTGGTGAATGCGGCCCCGCTCACCGAGGGCCAGGGACGCCACCCGCACCCGGTCCGCATCCGGTTCGATGCCGTGGATGGTTGCCCCGGGGAATCGATTGGCCAGCCAGCAGGCAGGTACGCCGTAGCCGCAGCCCACATCGAGAATATTGGCCGCCTGATTTCCCTCCGGCAAAAGCGGGTCCAGTTCGCTGAACAGCGAGTCGAAGCGCAGTTTGAAGCGTGCAAACAACCGGGGGTAGGGCTCCATGTTGCGATAGCGCCAGCAGATGCTGTCGGTGTCCGCTGGGGCGGCTTCGAATCGTCTTTTCAACAGCGGCGGCAGGATGAGCAGGGACCCGGCCAGGCAGTAGGCGATACCGAAAAAGGAGATCAAGCCGGCGCTTTTCAACAGGTTGTGGTCGGCGCCCAGCAATACGGCAAAACCGACCAGTGTCGAAGCGGCCGCCATGACGATCGCCGTCCTGACCACCGAAAAATGGGGATGGTCGAAGCGCTGGTAGCGCTGGTAGCCCCGCACCATGAACAGCGTGTAATCCACGCCCATCCCCAGGATGATCACTGACAGCATCAATGCCGGGATGTCCAACGGGCGGCCCATGATGCCCAGTGTGCCCAGTGTGCAGACAAAGGCGAAGGCCAGCGGCAACAGGGCAGTGGCCAGCAGTCCCGCGTCGACGAAAAAGATCGCCAGCAGCAGGATCAGGCTGACCCCGATGATCAGCAGCATTTTCATGAACGTGCCGAACAGCAGCTGACCCATGCGTTGAGCAAAAAGGTCGGGATCGAACACGGCACCAATGTCGGACATGCGGTTGTAGAAGCGCTGGCTGTCGAACAGCCTGCCGGGGTTGATCCGGGTGACCTGGCGCCAGACGCCATCGGTTTTGTCTTTCGAGATGCCCAATATGGGCAGTACCTGTTCCGGGATGCCGGTGGCGTCGGGGGGGGCGCCGGCAAGCATGTCCAGAAACGGGGCAAAGGCGCTGTAAGTGAATCCAAGCGGTTCGCCCTCGCGGATAAGCTGCCTGGATACCTCCCGGATGCGTGCATCCGTCCAGAACTGCCGCCATGCCGCGAAATTTTCGGACCTTACGGTGCTGCCCGGGAAGAACAGGGACGGCGTCACCGCCTTTTCGATGCTGCCGGCATGGACTTCGGTGTCCAGGTGGGCCAGCAGCCGGTCATTTTTTTCCTGCAGCGCAGCCAGGTCGTCGGCCTCGGTCATCAGGTAGACACTGGAAAAGATGTCACCCCAGACGCGGGTCATCAATTCATCGGCCGCCCGCGTCTCCCGGCTGACGCTGTTCATGGCCTTCAGCTCGGTGTTGAAATGGGGCCGGATGAAAACGGCCAGCACCGCCGCCGTCAGCAGGCATAGCGCCAGTCCGGATTTGCCGGTCGACGCCAGACGGTTCACCAGCCTGGACAGCGGCCGCCTGGCGGTCGTGGCCGCCCGCGGGTGGCCGTGCAGGATCCGGGGGAGCACGCTGTGCACGAAGAGGAAGGAAAACCCGATGCCCATGGCCGTGAACTGTCCCAGCTGTTCGAAGACGGTAAACCCGCTGAAGGCCAGGACGCTGAAGGCGCCGATGGAGGTGAGCACCGCCAGCAGCCCGACGGCCCGGATCTCCCGGGAGGCCTGCTCCTTGCCGTTTTGGCCGCCGCTGTCCACGAAAAGCATATAGGCGATGCCATGGTCGACCGTGATGGAGATGATCGCACCGCCGAAGCCCAGCACCATGATGGAGATGCTGTCATGGACCAGAGAGAAGACGAAAAAGGCCATGACCGTTCCGGCAAGGGCCGGAAGCAGCGCCATGAATCCCGCCAGGGGATTGGAAAAGGCGGCCAGCAGCAGCACGCCGATGCCCACCGTGGCCCACAGGACGGCGCGGTGCACGTCACGCTTGATGATGGACTCGTTGTCCAGGGCGACGCTGAACGCACCACTGGCTGTCAGGGCGACGCCCCTGCCGAATTCCCGCTCCAAATCCGTTTGCAGTTCCTGGAAGAAGCGGGTCAGGGACCGGGCCACGGTCGTGTCCGTGCCGGATCCGGCCGGGGTGGCCAGGATAAGCAGGTGGTGCTGGTCGGCGGAGCGTATGCGGCCATGGTGGATGGTCGCGCCGGGGGCGGGATTCAGGGATGCCAGCCGGGCCAGGACGATGTGGCGCAGGCCCAACGGGTCGGCGGCCATGGAAGATGCCTGACCGATGCCGTCCATCTGGTAGAGTTCATCCCGGACCCGGGTCAAGGCCAGCCGGATCGCTTCGTCGGATAACAGCGGGGCCACCTGATGCTGCAGTTCCCCGGCGGTGAACAGCACCGGCAGGCGCCGGATGACCTGGTCTGCCAGATCGGTCAGACCCTGCTGCACGGGGCTGCTGCCCGCCTGCGCAAACAGATCGCTTTGCGACAGGCGGGCTTCGACCGTGTCTGCGGCAGCCAGCAAGGTTGTCATGTCTGCGCCGGCCGAACCGATATCGATGGCGATCTGGTCCTTGATGGGGTTTTTTTCGAAGATGTGGATGCCGTCGGCGATGACCGGGTCACTCGTGGGCAGGGACCGCGCAATGTCCGTATCGATGGCGATCCGCTTGAAGGCGATCAGGAACACGGCCGTGCCGGCAATGATTACCGCCAGCAGTGCCAGTATGTTGATGGGTGCTTTCAGTCGCATCGAGATCGTCCACCCCTTTCGGACCGGATTGCGATAAAGCGTCGAGTTTGCATCAGGCCAGCATCCACACCAGTGCCGCACCGATTACCAGCAGGTGGGCGGCAATGACCGCATATCGAAAGCGGTGGTAGCGTTCATTGACCGTCTGGATGAAACGAAGCCCGCCGAATAGGCGCCGGATGACATCCAGGGTGCGGTGGCGCGTGTTGTCCGACGGCGAATTGCTTTGAAAGGCGATCGCCGGGTAGAGGACAAATGGGCTGTCGATCCTGTTCTGCAGCATGATGTCATAGGGAATCAGCTGCCACGGGGCTTCGGCAATGCGTCCGGCCAGTGACGGTTTGATCAGGTAGGCGTGGGCCAGGCACCGGTATTGTATACTTCTTATGCCTGGTGTTCCCGTGCCCCGGCTTCCGCTGACCAGGCAGCCTAGAAAAAGAATTTTACAGGCCTCTGTATGTAAAAAAAAATCAATGCTTTTTTCCAAGCGAACCCTGTCGATCTTTCCAAAGACAACATCGTCTTCAAAAACGAGGATGTGCCGGGCGCCGGCATCCAGACCCATGTTGAGGCAGGCCTGGTGGGATTCGAAAATCCCCTGCTCACAGTCGGTGGGGTGAGGCCGGGCGATATGGAAAATTACCTTGCCGGCCAGCCCGACACGGGCAAACTGATCCTGGGCGCTGGCCTTCCGATCCGTCCGGTCCGCCAGCGAGATGCAGTATATCCGGTCGATGCGGTTCCAGATCGGTTCCAGCGACGGGTCTGCTTGCGCCTGGTTGAACACTTGTTTTATACGCCCTGAAGTCAGTCGGTTAGCGACCGCCAACCCGGCGGTCATCCCACCCATCAGCGGGTCCGTTCTATCGTATGATGCACTATTTGCTTGATCCGGCGGTCACCAATGTATACGTTCAAGCGCTCATATACAAATACTTAAAGGAGCAGCCGCCGCATCGTGGGCCCCTTTGAAACACAGATGAAAAAGTTGGTCACCCGGCTTACCCGCGTCCGGTTTGTGCAATCGGCCATTGCCGAGGGTGCAGACCTGAGCGCCTTTCGCCGGCGGCCCGACCTGAGGGTGATTTGCGGTGTGACGGCCATCGCCTTCAGCTATGTCATCAGTTGGCCCCTGATTGGCCTTTTGGGTGTCGCGGCCGTTCACTATGGCAACGCCGCCATCGTGGTGGTCGGCGGCCCGGTGGCCTATGGGCTTTCCCACCTGGTGTTTTTGCTGGGCATGTACCTTGCCGGTGCCAAATACAGCCGGATTTTCCTTCGCTGGGCCGTTTTCCAGGGCATGACCCGGCTCATGGCGCGTTATCGGCTACCCCTTCCCCCCCCATCGCTCCCTGATGTTGCGGTGGTGGCATGCCACGATGAACAAGGCGGTCACCACGGCGCCGATCCCACCCCTCCAATTTCCTGCCCCGGCAATCGCCGTTCCGGCGGCCAGAACGCCAACCATGGCAAAGGATGAGAGAAACGGCGTGTGCCAGACCAGGTGTGCCGCGCCCCAGGCCAGGACACCCAGGGCGGCCCAAAGCGGGGCGACGACGGCGGTGAACCCCAGGTAGTTGGCCACCCCCTTGCCCCCCTTGAACCGGTGAAAACAGGGAAACCGGTTGCCCAGGATCAGGCCCACACCCACCCATGGCACCTGCCAGGAGGGCACGAGCGCCTCGGCTGCAAGGGCCGTGAGGACCGCCCGTCCCACATCCAGCAGCAGGACCGCCGCTGCCCAGCCAATGCCGGCCTGTCGATAGACATTGGTGGCGCCGGGGTTGCCGCTGCCGTGATGGCGCGGATCTTCGCGGCCAGAGAAGCGAAAGGCCAGGATGGAAAAATTGATCGAACCGGCCACATAGGCAGCGACAAGCATAAAAATGAATGTCGCCCAATCGGTCATGACCGTCCATCCACGGCCAGCACGGTGAACAGGTGACCCTCGATGGTCGCATGCATGGCGGTCTGCAGTTTTCCGCCGTCAATCTCCAGCAGGCTGGATTCCGGGTTCACGCCGATCACACGGGTGCGCTCCCATGAATCAGCGAGTTCGATGTCAAGGGCCTTGGCTGCCGCTTCCTTGGCACTCCAGACCCGCATGGCGCCTTCCGCCCGGCCAAAGGGTGCGCGGCCCACCATGGCCTGCTCATCGGTGTCCATGTACAGGTGCATCGCCTGGAGCGGCTTTTGCGACAGCGGCTCCACATCGACGCCCACCGGCTGGCCGGCGGACACGGCAATGGTAAAGCGCCGGTCATGGGAGACGGAACAATCGGTGTGGGTCCCGTCAGCCAGCGGGCATTGCGGGGATTGGCCGTTTTCGGCAACGGTTTCGATCTCACCGGATGGTCGGCTGTCGCCGTCGCCCGAAAGCAATCGGCTGAGCCGCTTGAGGGCCAGCCGGGCGGACAGGTACCCCCGGGCCCGGTCCGGGGCCATGGGCGCCAGTCGCCGCTTCTCGTTTTCGGAAAGCGCGGTGGCGGCAAACCGTGCCACGGCGTCCCGCTCCAGCAGGACCATTCCCGAGAGGCGTCGACGAAGCGGGGCGAGGGGGTCGGCACCGGTCGGCAGCCTGAATCCCTGCGGTGGCTGGCTGCGGCCGCCGCTGACGTCCCGCATGTGGAGGCCCTTCACGGCTTCATGCAGCCTGCCGGCGTCGTCATAGATGAAGATGTCGAAGACGAAGAGGGCCTGGCCGGTCTGCACCGGCACCACGCGGGCCGTATAGACCTCGTCCAGCCGGGTGGCCTTGACGATCGTGCGCCGGTCCATGGACACGGGAAAGGCCACGATGCCATGGAACCGCTGACACCAGACGCAGGCGGCATGAAAGGCTGCATCCAGCACGTACGGGGATCCCAGGTAAAGATCACGGCGCGGATCGGCCGGCCGGGGCGAACGCACCCGGGCCAGGGCGCCGTCTGCTGAAATCAGCAGCGGCTCGCAGATGTTGCGGTAGGCCGGACCGAAGGGAACCATTTCCCGGTAGATGCGCTCCGGATCCACGGTGGTGCAGACACCCACCAGGCACGCGATGGTTTCCATGGGCGGTTCGACCGCAGCCGGCGATTGGTCCCCCAGTGCCATCGAGGCGTGTTCTATAGTACGGGTGATCGCCCCGCCGGGAGATCGAAAGCGGGTCGTCAGGGTGGTGCGCACGGATCCGTCGTCATGATCCGCCAGCCGGTTGAACGCCGGCAGCGGGTCCGGCGAGTCGAGACAGAGGAATTTATCGAAGCGGATATCCTTGAGCCGGCGGCCGTCAACTTCCGGTAAACGGCTGCATGCGTCCGCGGCGAGCCGTTCCATGGCTTCCACTGCCGCAAGTACCGGCCGGTCGTGCACATGGTGGTCACGGAAGAATGGCGGCGGATTCACGATTATGGGAAAGGAGCTTGATTTCACGGTTTCGGGAAGATGTCCCACAGGCTGACGGTTTTGGGATCGACCTCCACCGGCGTGCCCGATGCGTTGACTGCGCAGTGACGGGTGAATCCTTTGCAGACGATGTCACCGGATTCCTGGTGGGTGATCACATAGTCGAACTGAAGCCGAACCCGCTCCAGCACCGACGGCCGGGTGTGGACCCACATGGCGTCGTCGTAATACAGGGGACGGAAATAGTCGATGTCCACCTTGATGATGGGGTAGACATAGCCGCTCTCTTCCACGGCTTTGTAAGGGTAAGCGGCATCGCGCATCAGCGAGGCCCGGCCGAATTCGAAATAGCGCAGGTAGTTGGCGTGATAGACCACCTGGGAGCGGTCCGTGTCTGCATAGAGGGTGCGGGTTTCGCAGCGGTGCCAGACGATATCGCTGGTGCGGTCCCTGACATATTGCGGGTGTCCGTTCAGCGGGACCGGGACAAAGGGCTTGGGTTTCATCTCACACCCCCCGGAAGACGATGCAGCAGTTGGTCCCGCCGAAGCCGAAGGCGTTTGACAAAAAAGCTTCATGGGCGTGCCGCCGGGCCGCATTGGGCACCACATCCACGTCGGCGAACGCGGGGTCGGGCAGATGGTTCACCGTGGGCAGGACGATGCCCTGGTGCATGCCCTCGATGGCCAGGGCCGCCTCGATGGCCGCGGCGGCACCCAGCGTGTGGCCGATCTGGGATTTGTTTGACGACACTGGAATGGTTGCCAGCGAATCGCCGAACACCTCGCGCAGACTCTGGATTTCCACGGCATCGCCTTTCTGGGTGGAGGTGCCGTGGGCGTTGATGTACCCGATGTCCGCGGGCTGAATCTGGGCATCGTCGATGGCCTGAGCGATGGCCCGCACGATGGTCGCCTGGTTGGGCAGAGTGAAATGGTGGGCGTCCGATGTCCAGCCGACACCCAGAACCTCGGCTTTGGGCGTGAGGTGGTAATTTTTCAATGCATCCTCGGCGGCCAGCACCAGCACACCGCCCCCTTCGCCCAGCACGATGCCGCGGCGGTCCACGGAAAAGGGCCGCGACGCCTGGGTGGGGTCGTCGAAGGCGCGGTCGTTGGGGCCGACCTTGATGGTGGCCCACATGTTGGCAAACCCCTGGACGATCTCCGGGGTCAGGCAGGTTTCCACACCGCCGGCCAGAACGAAGTCGCATTCCCCGTCGCGGATCATGCGGGCGCCGATGCCGATGGCGTGGTTGCCCGAGGCGCAGGCGCCCTGGGGAGAAAAAATGGGGCCGGTGAAACCCAGCATCATGCCGGCTTTGCCCGCGGGCAGGTTGGCGCACAGGTTGGGCAGCAGGTAGGGGCTGACCTTGGTGGGGCCGTGGGTGACGTAGTTGCCCATGGCGATGCGGTAGGCGTCGGTGCCGTTCAAGGCCGATCCCATCAGGCAGGCGGTCTTGGGGCCTGTCCGGCTGTCGATTTCCAGGCCGGCGTGCTCCAGCGCCCGTTTGCACAGGACCATGGTCAGCAGGACGAAGTCCGCGTTCCAGTTGCGGCTGTCCATCTTGTCGATATAGGGCAGATCCCGAGGGTTCCAATCCGGGATCTCACCCACCACGTTGCTGCGCGAAGGGGTTTCACAGCGGGTGATCCGGCGGAATCCGGCTTCACCGCTCACGGCCCGCCGCCAGGTGGTCTCAAAGGTATTTCCCAGGCAGGTGGCGGCGTCGTAGCCCACCACGTATACCCGTCGGTTCAAAGGTGGTTTCATAGTCGTTTAAATACCATACACGCATTGCACCCGCCAAACCCGAATGCATTTTTGAGCACGTATTCCTGATCGACCCGCCGGCCGGTATGGATCACGCTATCCAGATCGATTTCCGAATCCGGCGTGTAATTGATGGTCGGCGGCAGCATGTCCGCCCGCATCCCCTCGACAGCCAGAATCGACTCGATGGCGCTGGCGGCGCCCATGGCATGGCCGATCATGGATTTGTTGGCCGTTACCGGAGGCACACGGCTGCCGAATACCTGTCGCAGGGCGTCGGCCTCCACCTGGTCGCCCATGCGTGTGGAGGCGGCATGGGCGTTGACGGCGCTGATCCGGTCCGGGGTGATGCCTGCGCGTTCAATGCTCTGGGCAATGCAGCGGCGGACGGTGGCCAGGTTCGGGGCCACGTGATGGAAGGCATCCGAGGTCATGGCCCAGCCGGCGATTTCCGCGACAGCACCCAGGCCATGGGCGTCGGCGAAGGAGCGTCTGGCGATGATGATGCAGCCGGATCCTTCGGAGACCACAAATCCCCGGCGGTTGAGCGAGAAGGGGCGGCTGGCCGCTTCCGGCGGCTCTCCGGGCTCGCCCTCTTTGGGCATGAACGCGCCGCCCATGGTGCCGAAGCCGGCCACGATGGGTTCGGTCAGGGGGAAATCCACGGCCCCGCAAATGGCTGCATCCGCCCGGCCGTCGTTGATCAGCATGGCGCCCACGATCATTGAGGTCACCCCCGTTGCGCAGGCCGTGATCGTGGCACTGATGGGACCCGTGGCGCCGGTGTGCATGGAAACCTTGCCGCCCACCATGTTGATGCAGGCGTTGGGGTTGACGAAGGGCGGCGGCAGCTTTCCGAGGCCCATGAGGTTGCGGTCCGCAGCGAGCAGTGCATCCAGGCCGCCGACGGCGCTGCTGAAGGTGACGGCCGTTCGCGGGGCGATATCCGGTGTGATATCGAGGCCGCTTCTTTCCAGGGCCCGGGTGACGGTCAGCAGGGCGTATTTGAAAATGGGCGACGGCCAGCGCGCGAGTTCACGGGGTTTTAAAAAATCGTAGGGCAGGTGGTCGATATCCGGTGCCTGGCCGGCGATGCGCACGGGAAAGTCGTCCGTCAGGTCAAAACGGGTCAACGGGCCCACGCCACTGGCGCCGGACAGGGCCCTTTGCCACTGGTCGTCGAGATCGACACCCAGGGGGGAGACCGCATCATAACCCAGAATGACCATGGGATCGTCAGGCATCGTTGAATATATCCAGGGCCGCACCTGTCAATACGGCTTCGCAGGGGTCTATCACCAGGGAATGAACTGGTAGAGCTTGGCGAACATTTCGTAGATTTCGATCCAGTTCTGAAGGTCCCGGGTGGTTTGCATGTGGGCGCGCTTGTTGACCATCACCCAGCTCATGTGGGCCGCACCGTCCTTGCAGGTGCTGCAGTCTCTCGTTTCCGAGGTGCAGCAGCGATGCATGGTGTTCAGGTCCGACGCCCAGCGGATGAAGTTGGTCAATCGTCGGGGCTTGGGGTCGCGCGTGTCCAATGGGTCCGTCACCGAGGGGCACTCCATCCAGCCGAAGGGGCGGCCCAGCATCTTCCCCGTGGTGATGATCTCGTGGTAGTATTTGGAGGAGATGACCGTATCCGGATAGCGGTCCAGTACCTCGTCCATTTCATAGCGGATCTGGGCCAATTCCTCGGCCTGCCAGTGAAACCCGTCCACCCCCTCGTCGTTGGAGAGCAGCTGCATGTGCACTTTGAGGCCCGCGTCGCGGATCTTCTTGATGATCCGTTCGGTCTTGCCCAGCTGTTTGGGGGTGATGGTGTACAGGTAATAGGTATGGGGGTCGCCGGCATAGTTTTTACTGGAGATGGAAAAGGCGTCCTTCCCGCGCAGCACTTTCTCATCCGCTTCGTCTCCCCACAGGCTGATCCCCAGCATCATGTCGGGGAAGCGATCCCGGGGCACCTTGATAATGCCGTTGGTGGCACAAAAGGTGGGCAGGCGCTTGTAGAAGGCTTCGATCCGGTCCATGCAAAGGGTGGGTTCGCCGCCGATGAGAATGGCCAGGTTCACGCCGCGGGCCGTCTCTTTGTCCACAAACGCTTCCCAGCGGGTGAGATCCATTTCCTCCCTGGCCGCCTCGTGTTCACCGGAAGAAAAGAAGAAGCAGCCTTTGCAGCGCAGGTTGCAGCGATTGGTCACATCGTAGATGGAGCTGCGGATGTTGAGCTTCGATATGCGTTTATACCGGGCGTACCAGTGGCCGTCCAGCAGGGAACTGACGGTTTTCATCAATGTCTATCCTTTTACGGGACCTTCCTGAAATTTATTTTCAGCAGGCTCATCGCCTGCTAATTGGCTGTCAGTTCCACGCCGGGTGGAGGAACGGTTTGGTTGCACAGGTTTTTTCCCTTCACATAGCCTTTTAGCCACACGGCCAGATAGGTATCGACAAAATCCAGCCAGGATCGAAAGGTGTGGGGATCGACGGCGTGGCGGAACAGCCGGGAAGTGACCACGGCACTGGCCGCCGCGTAGTGCCGGCAGTCCGCGCAGTCCGTATCCGGCACGCAACAGGCCGCATCACGATTCCAGGTCAGGTCCGTGCGGTATTGGCGAAAGGAACGGCCCAGGCCCACATCCGTGCTTGGATTCTGTCGGGGATAGGGGCATCCGAACAGATCGTGAAGGCCCTTTTCGTGGGTGTGGGCCATGGCGCTGTACCAGGAAAACAGGACCGTTTGCGGGTATTTGTCCAGCAGGTCGAGCATGGTCCGCCGGGTGTCGGCCAGGCTCAGCGGCGTGTGGCGAAGGTCACCGGTGTAGCCCACCGGCGCGCTGAACATGTTGAACGTCACCGTGGCCCCGTGGTTGGCCAGCGTTCGTACCACCTCCTCGGCCTGGTCGATGTTGTGGCGGGTAAAGGTATAGACGAAGGCCGCCCGCGGATCACCAGCGTAATTTTCCAACTGGCGGGCCAGCATGTTTTTCGCATTGCGGGTTTTTCGGCTGGACGCGTCGTTGCCCCAGGCGGAAATATGAATGCGATACCCGACCGAGTCCGGAATCCGCGTAAGGCCGTTGGTGGCGATGCATCCCAAAGGGATTTCATCATAGCAGGCCTGGCACAGTCCCGGCACCAGGGACGGTTCGGCGCCGGCCAACACCACAAAGGTGATGCCCCGGGCCTTCTCCGCACGCATCAGTTGCCGCCAGTCTTCAGGATTCGTATTGTCCCGGGTGTTCTGTTTTTCGCCTTCGTAGTAGTAACAACCGTTGCAGCGAATGTTGCATCGCCGGGTCATGTCGTAGGTGGATTCGCGCAAGAAGAAATACTTGCGCACCTTCTCCCAGCGCGCATTGACTTCGGGATCGGCGATCAGGTCCGAAAATTTCCAGGTTCGTTTCGTCTCCATGGGCTGGGCTACTCTCTGTGCTTGAAGACATCACCTGACATCAACAAGCGGTGCCAATCTGCGGATCGGCCGTGCATGGCTGTTAGGCGGCCAGTTTGTTATGGATATATTCACCGATCAAGCGCACGGTCGTCAATTTGGGATAATCGTCCTCATCGATCCGCACGGCATATTCATCGCGAAGCACCAGGGCCACGGTGGCCAGATCCATGCTGTCGATGCCCACCTCATCCACCAGGTCGATATCCGGATCGAACGTGGCGGCGGTGACCTCCTCCAGCTTGAGTTCGTCGATCATGATCTCCGCGATGCGAAGGATGATTTTATCAGTTTCCAATGCCATCTTGATCAGTCTCCTTTGTGCCTATTCCAAAACGTCCCCGTTCAGGGACACATCCTATGGTTTGCCGGCACTCAGCCGGATCAGTCCGCTGCAGATCAGACCGCCGTCACCGCTGATACGGAAGCTGTGGCTGCTGTTCATATCGCCGGTCTTTACCGTCAGGATCAGGTCCTGATCGGGATGAATCATCTGCTTGAAACGCACCCGGCTCACCTGGGTGGCCGGTAACGGCCGATCCAAGGTCCGGCACAGCAGGTCGTGGACCATGCCCAACTGGGCAACCCCCGGGAGCACCGGTGCTTCGGGAAAATGTCCGTCGAACCAGGGCGAGCTTGCCGGAACCCGTATATGGGCCGTAATCTCACCATCCGTCACCTGCTTGTCAAACGTCCATTCATACCACACTGTCATCGATTTTTTAACCTGCTTTTAACATCTAATCAATGATCCAATCGCCCGCCAGATTGGTTTCAGCGGATCAGATACTCCCACAGCGGGCCTGAAAAGCCTTTTTCATACATGCGGTCGATGGTGGCGGCGGTTTCCTGGCCGCCTGCACCAACCACCCAGTTGGCGCGGCCGGCGGCCTTTTCAGCCACCCGTCTTTGGATCGCATCGTCATCAATTTTTCCGCCATGGTAGAAAACCGGTTCAAGCAGGTCCGTTCCCGCTTCGATATGCCCGTCATCCGCGCACTGGTGAAACAACGCGGTATGGGGGTAAACCCGCATGCCGCAGAATAGAAATAAAACCGTTTTCCGAAGGGTGTCAATATGGTTCAGGGTTTCGTCCAGGGTCTGCCGGGTTTCGCCGGGCCCGCCCAGCAGAAAGTAATGGGCCACGTGACGACCAGCCGCCAATGCCGCTTCATGGACGGCCAATACCTGTTTGACCGTGAAGGGTTTGCCGTAGGCGCGCAGCACCGTGTCGGATAGTGAATCGGTGCCGAACTCCACATGCTTCAGGCCTGCACCGGCCAATGTGTCGAAGTAACCGTCCGGCATGGGCAAGGGGGTGAAGAAGGCCCCCCAGGGAATGGTCAGGCCGGCCCGCCTGAAAGCCCGGGCCACCTCGAGCGAGTGATCGACGTCGGCATTGAACGATGAATCCGTGATATACAGGTAGCGGGCCCCTTCAGCTTCCAGGGCCAGGGCCGTTTCCGCCGCTTCGGCCGGCGCCACCAGCCTCAGTTTGCGTCCCTCGATGAGCGGGTAGGTGCAGTAGATGCACCGGAACGGACATCCCCGCTTGGTCTGCAGGTTCAGCATGGCGCCGTGCTTGAGGTACCAGCGATGGTGCGCCGAAAGCTGCACTGGGCGCGGTTTGCGCGTTCCGGTCCACGGTTCCGGAAAAGGGACCTCGTGTGCGTCGGGCATGATCACGCCGGGCAGACCCGCTGGATCTTGACCGGCCTCCAGGGCATCGATCAACCGATTCACGCGCTCGCCTTCGCCCACGATGCCGAAATCCGCGTTAAGTTCCGCCAGCACCCGCCGGGGAAACAGGGTGAAGCCGCTGCCTCCCAGCACTACCGGCGCCGTGGACGCCTGACGGGCGGTCGACACCACCGCCCGATAGCCACCAATGAATCCCACCGGGTCGGTGGTGTCGGTGTTGTCGATATTGCGCAGGGAGATTCCGATCAGATCCGGATCGAATCTCCGGATGCTTTGCGCAAGCCCATCCAGGCTGTCCAGCACGTTGAGGTCTTCGATGCGCACCTGATGCCTGCCATGGATGGACGCGGCGACGTGATCCAGACCGATGGGATAGACCGGATAGGGTGCCCTCAGCGTATTTGCGGAAATAAGCAGGATTTTCATTACACTATCGTAAAGCCATCAATAGACAAGGACGAAACAGATGCTAACCCATTGTTGTGGAGGACGGGTCATTGATGAAGCCGGCCAGCGACCGCACCGAAGCGAAGACCCGGGCGCCCAGTTCGCGATTGTCTATGGCTAGCCCGTAATCCTTTTCGACCAGCATTACCATCTCGAGTACATCGATGGAGTCGATTCCCAGACGCCCTCCCACCAGTTGCTCGTCCGGATCGATCGATTGCGGTGCAACGTCCTGAAGATTAAGGGCATCGACAATTTTTTCACGTAATTCACTTATCAATTTATCCATGGGGCATTACCTTTACAGACCAGATTCATTCGTGTTATATCCTGCCGCCTAAAAAGACGACATACTATATATTGATTATTATCCTTTTCAAGCCTTTTTACACGAAATGGCCGTTGACAATTCTAAACCTGCCCGCCTGACCGCCGAAGCCCTGCTGCCTCATCGGGGACGAATGCTGCTGGTGGGCGAGATCCTGTCCCTGGATGACGAACAGGCCACCACCTTGTCCGTTGCCCATCGGGACTGGCCGCTTTTCAAGGACGGGACCATCAATCCGCTGATCCTGGTGGAACTGGTGGCGCAGACCGCCGGCGTCCACAACGGTCTGAGACGGCTGAAGACCAGAGGCGATGACTCGGAGACCCGGGGGTGGCTCGTGGGCGTCAAAAAAGCGGTGTTCCATGTGGACGCCATCGCCCTCGGGGAGCCGGTGAGAACCACGGCCAGAAATGCCTTCGTGTTTGAAAACCTGCGCGAAATCACGGGCACGGCTTCCATCAACGGCCGCCTGGCAGCCGAGGTGACCCTTCAGGTGGTGGAGGCGGGTGACCCTGCTGATGGCTCATAGCCGACGCTGATAAAAATATGGCGGTCATGGACATTAACAACCGGGATTTCGGTGATCCGGGAGGTCAGAATAAAATGCCAGACAATGAGAATCGACCTGTGGCCCTGGTGACCGGTGGCTCCAAAGGCATCGGCCGGGCCATTTGTGTGGAGTTGGGCCGCTGCGGATACGATGTGGTGGTCAATTACCATTCCGACCAAAAGGGTGCCGCCGACACGCTCGCGCAGGTGCGGGACCAGGGGGGAGGCGGTCGAACAGTGGGCTTCGATGTGAGGGACGCCCAGGGTTCGCAGCAGGCCATTGAAACCCTGCTGGCCGACATGAAATCCCTGGACGTGCTGGTGAACAATGCCGGTGTCACCGCCGATGGACTCTTTCTGATGATGCCCCGCGAAAACTGGAAAAAAGTGGTGGACACGACACTGGACGGCTTCTACAATGTCACCCGGCCGATCATCGAGAAAATGATACGCCAGCGCAAGGGCAGCGTGGTCTCGATAGCCTCGGTCTCCGGCCTGGTGGCCAACCGGGGACAGGCCAATTACAGCGCGGCCAAGGCGGGCCTCATCGGTGCCAGCCGCAGTTTGGCCGCCGAGGTTGCCCGACTGGGCATCCGGGTCAATGTCGTCGCCCCGGGACTCATCGAGACCGACATGATCAAGGATCTGCCATTGGGCAATATCAAGGCCATGATCCCCATGGCCCGGGTGGGAAAACCCGAAGAGGTGGCCCGGGTGGTGCGGTTTCTCTGTTCGGACGATGCGTCCTATATCAGCGGGCAGGTCATCGGCGTGAATGGCGGCATGTGCTGACCGCTGTCGTTTTCGCAAACCTGCCGACATGTGATTGTTAACTGGTTCAATATTTGGACGGATGGGCTTCATCAACAATCGAGTTTGCAACTATCCTTATCCATGGCAGTTGAGGCGATCTTCCGGACGCTTGCTGTGGTCTCTTTTATTGATATCCGCATGCCTGTGCCTGGGCTGGGCGGACACCTGGGACGGCATCCGTGCGGCCGCCGAACGTGTAGACAGTATCCGTGCCGACTTCGTCCAGGAGAAGCATCTGCCGATTCTGGCCAGGCCGCTGATATCCGAAGGGCGCCTTCTATACCGGCGGCCGGATGCGTTGCGCTGGGAATACACGTCTCCGGTGAAGAGTGTCCTGCTCATGCACGGCGGTGATGCCAGACGCTTCGTCCAGTCCGACCAGGGGCTGGTTGAGGATGCCAGCGTCCGGTTGCAGGCCATGCAGTTCGTGATGCCGGAAATCAGCGGCTGGCTGGGGGGGCGGTTCCAGGACAACCCCCTGTTCGACGCCAGCTTGGACGGCGTCAATAAAATCATTCTGGTGCCGACCGATCCGGGCATGGCACGGTTCATTCAGCGAATCGAATTGCTGATGTCGGACCGCCCGGGGGTGATCGAAGAGGTGCTGATTTTCGAAAGCGATGACGCTTTCACCCGCATGGTGTTCAGCAACACCCAGGTCAATCCTGCCCTGGATGACCGTCTTTTTCAGGACGCGCAATGAAGCCAATAACGCTGGCTGTCGTATTGCTGCTGGGTGCCTGTGCCCGCATGCCGTCGGTCGTGCCGGTGGAAAGCGACCGTCAATACCGGACCGAAGCCCGTTGCCGATCGATTTATCCGGAAGGCCGATGGCAGCTGGTGCATACCCTCAATGTCCGTCTTCATCGCGGCTATCAGGCTACCCTGACCGGGGTGATCATCCTGTCCACAGCCGATTCACGGGTTCACTGCGTATTGATGACCCTGGAAGGATTCGTGCTTTTCGAAGCGCTGGACAACGGCGAGGTGATCGTGAAACGGGCCTTCGGGCCCTTCGATAATCCGGAATTCGCCAAAGGGGTGATGAGAGATATCCGGCTTATCTTTCTGGCGCCCGAAGGTGAGATGTCGGCTGCCGGAGCATTTGCCGATGGCGCCGAGGGGTGCCGCTACCGGACACGCGACAACCGGTTCGTCGATGTGATCGCCATGGCTGACGGCCGCTGGCGAATCCGGCAATACGAGCCCGAAAAGACCGTGTTTGTCGATGCGGTTGACCAACGCGGTCTTTCACCCAAACTGACCCTCGAGGCCGGTGGAAAGACTTCCTACACACTGATGATGACCCTGATTGAAGCGATTCCACTGCAATAGTGGTCGCTTCCCGCTTAAGGACGGATATGAAATTCAAACTGATCTATCCCCGCTGGCCCAAACTGATGCGCCAGACCGAGTTCCACCTGCCTCCCCACGGTCCGGTGGTTTTTGCCGCCACCCTGCCGCCTGAAGTGGATGTGGAATTCGTCGACGAGAATCTTGAAGTCCTTGACTTCGACGCACCGGCCGACGTGGTCGGCATTTCCATGATGCTGACCGCCCAGGTGAAGCGGGGATGGGCGATCGCCGATGCCTACCGGGCCAGAGGCGTACCGGTTATTTTTGGCGGCATCGCCACCATGCTTCATGCCGAAGAGACCCAGAAGCACGCCGATGCCGTGTTTCTGGGCGAGGCTGAAGGGCGCATGGAACAGGTGCTGGGCGACCTGAAGGCCGGCCAACTGAAAAAGAGATACGACTACCTGGCCGACCCACCCCCGGTTGAAATGGTGGGGCCGGCCCGGCGGGACATCCTGAAAAAGGAGCTGTACAACTACCGCGGCATCCAGATGGTCGACCTGGTGCATGCTTCCCGGGGATGTCGATACAACTGCTACCCGTGCTGTGTGGCCTATCTGGGGGGACGGCAGTTCCGGCCGCGCCCCATCGACAAGGCAGTCGCCGAGATGGCGGGCATAGACAACAACCGCTTGTTTATCGTGGACAACTCGCTGGCCCAGGACACCCGCTGGGAGATGGACCTGTTCCGGGAGATGATCCCGTTGAAAAAAAAGTGGTGCTGTCATCCCATCGAGGACGATCCCAAAGTATTGGACCTGGCGGCTCAGGCCGGTGCATGGTACGTCTACCAGGCGGTGTTCGACACCTCGGACAAGATCCGGGATCGGATCAAGCGTTACCATGACCACGGCATCGGCGTGGAGGGAACCATCCTGCTGGGGCTGGACAACCACACCGAAGACGGCATCCTCAGGTTGATCGACTTTCTGCTGGACATTGAGCTGGACCTGGCCGAGTTCACGGTTCTCACTCCCTTTCCCCATACCAAAGCCTACGAGGATCTGAAGCAAAAGAACCGGATCCTTTCCTTTGACTGGAACGAGTACACGGCGGACAAGGTGGTCTATCAGCCCAAGCACATGAGCGCCGAACGGCTTCAGGAGCTGTTGACCCATGCCTGGGACACCTTTTACCAAACCGAGTCCCAGGGCATGAAGATGTCCAATCTGTTCCAGCAGGTGATGCGCAAGGAAAAAGCGGACGGCACCTTCCGTCCGCGCAACCGCTCCCTGGCGCATCAGGCGTTTGGCCGGTCCGTCTGAAGCAGGGCCCTGGCAGCGGCTTGATCAACGCGGCGATTCCTTTTCCAACTGAAATGAAAGAACCGGTTGGGCGGCAGGATGCCTCTATAGGGAAGGACGTGAACGAGCGATGGGACTTAAAGAGCACGAATACATCAGGCAGACACTGGAGCGCTACACCAACTGCAAGTTGGAGGATTTCTGCAGCCACGTGCTGATCACCAATTTTCGCCAGTACATCAAAGCCTTTTCCGAGCAAACCGGGTGTGAGATTCATGAAGGCAATTTCCGGATCGTCAATGCACCGGAACTGGACTGCACCATGATCGATTTCGGCATCGGATCGCCTCAGGCGGCCCTGGTCATCAACGGCCTGGCCTACCTGGATAATCTGAAATCGGTGGTCATGCTCGGCATGTGCGGCGGCATCGACGACATCCTGGAGGTCGGTGATTTCGTGGTGCCGACGGCCGCGATCCGGGGGGAGGGAACCAGCCGCCATTACCTGCCCATGGAGTTTCCGGCACTGCCGGCGATGTCCGTGAACCTGCTGTGCATCGGCGCCGTCAAGGCGCGCAAGATTGTCCCCCGCTGCGGCATCGTCTACACCACGGACCGCCGATTGTGGGAGTTCGATGACGCTTTCGTGGAGCACCTGCGTTGTCAGCGAATCCTGGCGATCGAAATGGAACTGGCCACGCTTTTCTCGGTGGCTTACCGGTATGAAGTGCCCATCGGTTCGATCATGCTGGTTTCAGACATGCCCCTGCAGCGTCGCGGCATCAAGGATAAGAAACTGCACGAGGAGATATACAAGAAGCACATGAGCATCCACCTGGACATCGCGATGGATGCCATTTCCAACCTCAAGGCCCGATGGCCGGATGTGGAACGGCAGCTGCACAGCGAGTGGTGAGCGGACCCGCGAACCACGGAACGCCGCATGCTGTGTTGCCAGGCGAGTGCAGCAAATGACCCCGGTTCGACCCCGGCGCCCGGTCGGCATTCACGTCCGTCCCTTATCGATCCGTCGTTCGATCTTCTCATCACGGCACTCCCCTGAATCCCGCTAAGGGTTTTATAAGTGGGATTTGGGGTATTGCGGAGATCTTGCGGGCGTTGTATAAATGGCATGCGGGACAGGCCAATGGCACCTCCAACTGTTCCGCCGGGGGCCGGTGTGGATCTCCTGCCAAAAGGTTCAGAATCACCCTCAACCCCGGCACCCGGCCCCCGTTTTAAGCTTTTCGATGCAACGCGATGACCGTTTCCTGCACCGGCGCCACCGATTCTGAGCCAATCACCGAATCAACCGGTGGGGGCTTCAACATGGCGATGACCGGTCATCTGTCATGCCGATGCGCAACGGCTGTTCTGGAAGGGATACATGGCACTGACCAAAGCGGATCTCGTCAACCAACTCTGCCTGAACATGGGGTTCAACAAAGCCCAATCGTTCCGGATCATCGAATCGTTGCTGGAGATCATCAAGCACGCCCTCGAATCCGGGGATGACCTCCTGGTCAGCGGGTTCGGCAAGTTTTGCCTGAAGCAAAAGCGTGCGCGCAAAGGCCGCAACCCGGCAACCGGGGAAAGCGCCCTGTTGCCGGCCCGGCGGGTGGTGACATTCAAATGCTCCGGATGCCTGCGCGAGCGGGTGAACGGCAAATAGGGGAAGGGATCGATCGACACCTCGCGATGCCGTCCGGGTGCACCGGTTTATGCCGGCTGGATGATTTCCAGTTCGATCTTGGAAAAGTCGTCTCGGCGAAGGGAGAGGTGGTAGCCGCGCACCTTGATGTTGATCCTGTCATCGGCGGCCTCCACCTCCTCCAGTTCAATGATACTGCCAGGCGTGATGTCCAGTTCCTTTAACTTGTCCACGAGGGTGCCTTTGCCTTTGACGCGCACCAGACGGGCAATCTGCCCCGATTCAAGGCTTTCCAGGGTGATCGTCTCCCGCTTGGCCTGCTGAAAATGCCGCTGACGTTTTTTCAGATCGTCCAGGCATCGGGTAATGGCGTTCTCACACCCGGACAGGGCATTGTCTTTCTCGCAGAACTGGCGAAACCCCCCGATCCACTCCTCACCCCCCCGGGGGCATATCTGGATGAACTCCACGAAGCGAACCAGCCGGTCGATGATGGTCGGCGAAACGGCGTGTTCCATCTTGCAGGCGGTGTCTTCCGCCTCCTGCTCATCCACATCGAGCACCTTGGTGAAAAAATCCTTGAGAATTTCGTGGCGACGTACAATGTCCCGCGCCAGGATTTCTCCGCGGGGAGTCAGGGTGATCACATCGTAAGGGGCGTAGTTGATGTGCCCTTTTTCCGCCAGCAGCCGCAGGGCACCGGTGACCGATGCACTGTTGACCGCCATGCGGACCGCTATGTCCTTTGCCCGTGCGGCCTTTTTCTCGGAGACGATGTGGTATATGGTCTCTAGATAATCCTCCATATTGGCGCTCAGTCGCTTGCTTTTCGGCATGGCATCACTTATCTTTGTTTGGTGTCCGATTGAATAAATAAGCAGTTCGTACCATGAATGCCGCGGTTGGCGAATGGGTCAACGCGGGTACACCATTTCCCACGGAGTGTACACGGGCGGCTGAAAATGTGTCAAGGTGATTTTGGGATGCCTAAAAAAGCAAGGACAGTCAATAAAATACACCCTTAAGCTAGGGCTCGCCCGACCCGCTAAGCCCTCAAGGAGGAACCGATGACGGAAAACAGTGCGCTGGATATCCTTAAACATGCAATCCTGCTGGAAAAACGCGGGAAATCATTTTATCGGACGGCGGCAAATCAATCCACGAACAGCGATGTGAAGGCTTTTTTTGAAACCATGGCTGCCGAAGAAGTCCAGCACGTCAAGATCCTTTCCGATCAGTTTAAATCCTTCAAGGAAACCGGTCGATTCAAACCGGCGGACACTTTGGAGACGGGCACCATCTCGCAAAATGTATTGACGCCGGAGGTCAAGGGTCGCATTGCCGCTGCGGATTTCGAGGCTGCAGCCATTTCGGCGGCCATGCTCATGGAGGAGCGGGCCATCACGCTGTATGCCAAACGGGGCAACGAGGCCCAGGACCCGGAAGAGAAAAAGTTATACCAGTGGCTGGCTGACTGGGAAAAAGAACACCTGGCATTCCTGGCCGCCATCGACACGGAGTTGAAGGAGCGAATCTGGAATGACAGCGGTTTCTGGCCGTTCTGACCGCTTGTTGAAAAACGGTTGCGCTTGACGACACAGCGATAAATTTTAGCTCAACCAGCTCATTTATCGTCCATCAACTTCGCTTTTTCCCCAAACGCTGCCTTGTTGTGCCTGCGCTCATGACGTTTTCAACACCCGGCTGAATCAATTTTCACCTGCCTCCCCCGGATGACGCCGCATCGCGGGGAGGCAGGTGATCGACTGCCTTTTTCCTACCCACCAGCTACCACTTTGTCCCGCTACCAACCGTTGAAAAGATCAGCTTCGGTTTTATTATAGTAAAGTGATTTATTGACGTCAGGTTTCGTGGCGGTGGCGCCGACGGTTGAAGGTAAGCCGCGAGACGAGGCCACGCGCCAGTGACGTGTTGTCGGCCACCGCCTGAAAACGCTTCAATCAACATACCCATCACCAATCGTGATGTATAAATAGAGGAGATTCTTACCATGAACGAGAGAGCGAGTGCCAAGGAACTGTTCGAAACCGGAATGGCCGAGTTTGCCAGCGCCAGATACGATAAAAGCATCGCCCTGTTTACCCGGGCAATCGAAAAAGATGCCGGCCATGCGCTGGCGGCTGTCAGTCGCGGGGCGGCCTACCTCAAGCTGGACATGCTTGACCTGGCGCGGGACGATTTTGACCGCGCAATAAAGATCGATCCGGACTATTCCCGGGCCTATCACATGCGGGGGCTGGTCAGCGAGAAA
The DNA here is from genome assembly GCF_055467485.1 of Desulfosarcina sp. Lineage (NCBI taxonomy): Bacteria > Pseudomonadati > Thermodesulfobacteriota > Desulfobacteria > Desulfobacterales > Desulfosarcinaceae > Desulfosarcina > Desulfosarcina sp. The sequence goes on from NZ_JBUOIV010000005.1 coordinate 86,733, forward strand.
CGGGGTGATGACCACACCGCCCTGGCCGATTTCGACCGGGCCATCGATCTGAATCCGGAGTACGGCGCAGCCTATTACAGCCGCGCCACCCTGCACGCCAAGATGGCCAACACGGACAAAGCCCAGGAGGACATCGAAATGGTGGCCCACCTGGGAAATCGCAACATGGAATCCTTCATGAACGACAACAATGTCTGGCAGACGCAGCACATGCGTGTCGAGGACGCTATAGGAACCGAGCTGGAACGCTGACCGCAGCACCGTTCAGCATCGACCCACGATAACCATCCGTGACCGGTGTTTCTCAAATTGGCTTGACGGGATCGGAGAGGATGGGGTATTCAGTCAGACACTTGAATCAAACGCCACGAAGGCGTTGCTCAAACCGGAAAACAGATCTTTTTTCAGGCCACGAAGGCATCGGCTCGAGCGTACCCGCCGCCGACATCGTGGCCTTTTTTTATAAAGGAAAGGCATCCGTGAAGAAACGTGTCTGCGTCATTGACGGGCAGGGGGGCGGTATCGGCTCGACACTGATCAAATATCTCAAGGCCGCCCATGGCGAAACCATCGAACTGATTGCCTTGGGCACCAACGCCATCGCGGCCTCCCAGATGCTGCGTGCCGGCGCCAATCGTTGCGCATCCGGTGAGAACGCCATCTGCCATACGGCGGCCCGCGCCCATTGCATCGTCGGGCCGGTGACCATCACCTGGGCCAACGCCATGCTCGGCGAAGTGACGCCCAAAATGGCCGAAGCGGTGACGACCAGCCCGGCAATCAAGCTGCTTTTGCCCCTGTTTCAGGAAAATGCGGAGATCATCGGAGTGACATCCGAACCCCTGCCCCATCTGGTGCAAACCCTGGTGGAAAAACGCTTAAAGGAGGTACTCGATCATGTGTGAAGCCAATGCCTATATGGTCAAAGACGGTGAGGAAACCCTGCTCATGGAATCGGTCGACCTGGTGGAGCCCGAAGCGAACGGCACCTTCCGCCTGGTGGGGATTTTCGGTGACCAGATCACCGTCAAGGCCAAGATCAAGCGGATGAACCTGGTGGATCACCGCATTTTGTTTGAAGTTTAGAAAGCCAGCCTGCCGATTGATCAAGACAACTTCATTACTTCCCGTACGAGGGGGATGTTACTGGAGTATACGTCGCGCGGTCATATTGTCCGCCATTTCAAGTGAAATGCTCTCCTGAGTGAGAAGTTTTTCCAACACACTCATGTGGTGGTTATCATGAGTGCTTTAAGGCATTCTTGCCTATTTGAGGGGAAATGTCCGTCTTTTCCCATGCCTACCATTGACGATAAATTTTATCGATCCTCTCACCCGGCCTCATAGATATTAACAGTTTGACTAATATAATATCTCAATCTAATCAATCAGCCTTGATAACGGCATCGGATTTGAGCGAACCGTACGTGGGGTGGGGTTCGATTCTTTTACGGTTCGTCGAGCTCGTCGTCATGACCTGAAAGCCTTTCAACCGATTACCAATCACCGCTTGATCATGTTTGTCGGGGATCTTGTCATGCCTTTGCTTTCCTGGCTGTATCGATTCCTGCGCTGGTTTCTCGGCGGGATTTTCATCTATTCCGGTGCGACCAAACTGGTGGCACCCCAAACCTTTGCCGTGCTGATCGAAGCCTATGGCATTGTTCCTGAAGGGCTGCTCTTGCCTGTGGCCGTAATGTTGCCCGCACTGGAGGTGCTTGCCGGTTTCGGGCTGTTTTTCGACATTCAGGGCAGCCTTTCCGTGATTACCGGTCTGCTGCTGATTTTTGTTGCCATTCTGGGATACGGCATCTGGATGGGACTGGATGTGGATTGCGGCTGCTTCGGGCCCGAAGATCCGGAGGCCGTGGCCTTCCATGGGCTCCGGTCGGCCCTTTTCCGGGATCTCTTCATGCTGACGGCAGTCGCTTTTTTATATGGCTGGCGGCGTTTGCGTGGCCTCAAACCGCTGAAAATTGAAATGTTAATGGACAAACAAAAGGAGAACGGATGATGAGCAAGGAAAAGTGGATGCTGAAACTGACGATAATTGCTGTTGTGGTATTTGGCCTGTCATACCCTGCCATGGCCTTGCTTGAAAACAAGTTCGAAAAGGAAGTCGAGAAAGAGGCCGGTGCGGTAAAGCTTGTGCGGGAAGTCCAGCGGGGCGGCTACGATCTGGTCACCACCGAAGAACTCAAACAGTGGATCGACAGCGGCAAGGAGATGGTGGTGGTGGACACCATGCCCTATGCGGACAGCTATAAAAAAATGCATGTCCCGGGAGCGGTCCAGTTTTTGTTCCCCATCCCGGACATGATCGCCTGGAATGCCAAGGAGACCGACGGCAAATCCCAGGATGATTTCATGCAACTGCTGGGCAGCGACAAAGACCAGCCCATCGTGATCTACTGCGGTTTCGTCAAATGCACCCGCAGCCATAACGGTGCCAGCTGGGCGGTAAAACTCGGCTACCGGAACGTATACCGCTACGCCGGGGGTATTTTTGCATGGAAGGGGGCGAAGTATCCGATCGAAAAGTCAGAGTAGCCGATCGGATTCCGTCCCTATGGAAAAGCGGGATGCAAAACCCGAATCCGAATCCGAGGCATTGATTGCCAGCGTCGGAGCGCGCGCCCGCAACCTGTTTGAGACGCGGCAGCTGCTTTGCGCCGAAGCGGTGGTTTCTGCCTTGAACCATGGCTTGAATGGCGGACTCACCGACGCGCAGGCGACAGCCCTGGCCGCCCCGTTCTCCGTGGCATTGGGGGAAAGCGGCTGTTTGTGCGGTGCGCTCAGCGGCGCTGTCCTGGCATCCGGCCTGCTGTTGGGAAAAGAGCAGCCCTATCGCCATCGCAAAGCGATGCGCGACACCGCCCGCCAGCTGCACGACGCCTTCAAAGCGGCCAACGGCGCCACCTGCTGCCGGGTGCTTTCCAAAAAGGTCAGGTATGACAAAAAGTCCCATTTGCAGCAGTGCGCCGACCTCACTGCCCAGGCTGCCGAAATGGCGGCCCGGCTGATTTTAGATGAGCGGCCGGAATTGACGGCACAGGCGGATAATAGGTTTGTCGACCGGAGACAGTCGGCCATTGGCGGCACGCTGTTGCGCCTGGTGCATTTTTTTTCCCGCTGAATTGAAGGAGCATACGGAAAAGGGCGTAAGCAAAGAAGAGCTGTAGATGTTTGGCATGCATGACTTCGGGCTGGATATAGAAGCCCACGCCGATCTTCTCGACGTATGGGCACAGGATTATTTGCAGGCATCCCTGTCTAGTTAAGACTGACCGGAAAGATGGTCTATTGGTGTATGAAAATCCGATCAACCTACCCGAGTCGCGAAATCAACTCCGTAGCCGTGGAGCAGGCCTCACCGCCGGCCGCTTCGATACTCCGCCCATAATTAAGGCTGGCTCGTCCACCGACCACCAGCAGGCACCCATTGTTCAGCAAATCAGACAGGCGCATGAGTTCGTCATGCATGAAGGCATCATCGACGCGGCAGGTGATGCTCAGGGCAATCATCTGCGGGCCAAGCATGGAGAAGGCAGCGGCGATCTCAACAGCCGGCAGATTAAAACCTAAAAAGACCGGTTCCCAGCCGTGATCCTGTGCCGTGACGGCCACAGCCAGAGCGCCGAGGTAACAACACTGGCCGGCCGGCGCGGCGATCAGCAGGCACGGCTTTTCAGTGGTGTCTCTGCATGGGTGCCCCAGCAAACTGATGAGTTGGGTGTGAACGACGATAGCGGCCAATTGTCCATGCACAATCCGAAGTGACCCATCAGACCACCGGCGGCCGACCTGTTCCATGAGTGGAAAAATGATTGCATCGATCAGGTTTTGACGGCTGAAGGTCGCGGCGGCATCTCGCAGTATGCGATGCAGCGCGTTGCCGTCAAGCATGGCAACCGCTTTCAAACAGTGGCCGATTATCGTTATGGGGGTGGTGCCGGCGTACGTTTTTGAACCGCTATTAATAGGACCGTTAGGTCGGGTGGTGGGTTCCGCCAGTTGGACCAATTTCGCCTGATCGACACCGGCAATAGTAGATATGCTGTGGCCATTTTCGATCGCCCGCTTGAGCAGGGTGAGGCGTTCCATGTCCGATTGGCTGAACAGACGGCGTCCGTTGTTCGAGCGTTGCGGTGCCACGGCATTGTAGCGGCGTTCCCACGCCCTGATCACATGGGTGGATAGACCGGTCTGCAAACTGACATAACCAATCGGAAAGCCAAATGGTCCGGGCATTGCTGCCACTCCATTAAAGTAAAAGAAAGGGGAGGGTGCCTCGCTTACGATCATACTCATGGCAAGCGGGCCATTTATCGCCAACCATCCAGCATTCAGAGTATAACCGATGACCTCGTTTACGGATCGAAGATCTGATCCCCTTAAGCAAGCAGTTGGAAATGCCGCTTTTACCCATCGACCAGTTTGGCAATAGCGAGCGCGCATGCGTGCACGGCTTCATCTGGGCCATCCAGGTTGATGATATGGTTTTCAAGATCAAAATCTTCGATATTACAACCATGGTTTTCGACCGTCATCTTGAGTACATTTAAAAATGTTGCCTCATCCATAAGAGCAGTTCCTTCCATCCGTCATCGGTGTCGGCAACCTGGGTTGCCTGAAACGGATTATCGTCTATGTGTTGTCAAACAATGTCAAACAATCTACTTGCCATGGTCATGTCTGTCAAGAAGCATGCGCCGTTAGCAAGGGGTGTCATTAAAATGAGGCACGGGGAACCGGAGTTCCCCGTGCGCGATCGAGGCAAGGCCGTCAGGTGATTTTCGTTGTCTGCAGCTATCCGTCTGTCTGCGGCCGCGGAATTTCGTATCCATCGGCTTCTTCAGTAGACAGCAGGCCACTTTCAAGATCTTTTCCCTTCAGGTCGGTGTAGGCATTCGCCATGCCTTCAGGCGTGGTTCGTATGGGGAACTTGAAACGTTTTATCGTTCCGTTGCGAAACTTGCAGGTCCACATGACGTCTTCGGTCCCCATCATGGGCATGATGCTGCTACCTAAGGGAACAAAGTCCGCATAGCCCCTCACCTCGATCGCTTGCGTCGGGCAGATCTTAACGCACGAAAAACATTCCCAACATTGGTCCGGCTCCTGGTTGTACGCCTTCATTTGGTTTGGATCCAGAACCATCAGATCGTTGGGGCAAATGTACATGCATGCAGTTTTATCCCCGCCTTTGCAACCATCGCATTTTTCAGCGATTACGAAACTAGGCATATAACCTCCTTGCCTGTTCGGGTTAAATGTGACGCCCATTTGCGGTGCCGAAACATTCGCAGATAGCGCCATGATTCATGCCATGCCCATCATGGCACCATTTTAAAATAGGTCATCAGGTCCATGTGTCAATGATTTGTCTAATTTAAGGATCCCATTTATTGGACAATCGGCCATTGATCGATGCGGGCATCTCGTTTCCATTAAAATCCATTCAAAATAACCGGCAACCGGTTCGTCTTCTGCCTCAGGTGCGGCGCATTTGCTGTTCAGCGTTTGCTTAAGGAGTCCTCGGTTTCCGACCAGGTGCGGTTTCAATTCCGTATGCGGCCAAACCAACCAAGGACTGCAGGCGCAACGATTTTTCATACCGACAAACAAAAACTGAATTGCAAATGTCAATATTGTGTTTAATATTTGTCTAATTTTAATTTGGACGATAAATTTGCTTAATCACTTTGCCGATTAAACACCTGTGGTGAAAATGAATGATCGTCGCCAACGCATAAGCGCCAAGAAATCTCGCATCGGGTTAACGGATCGGGATCTCGAACGCCTTTTCGAGATTCATGGCACATATTCGGCCGCAGTGCTGGCCAGGCGGACGGGGTTGCCCTATTTGCTGATCTACAACATCGTTCACAGGCGGGTGAGGTCGGTGAGCCATCGGCACTACGTGACGCTATACGGCCGGCCTGCACCCCATCAGGTGGCGCTTAAGGTGGATGGTACGGCATTCAGGTCAATGGCTGAATTGTGGCTGTTTCTAAATGCCGGACTGACCAGGGCAGACCTTTACCGTGAGCTGTTTGGACTTGAATCTCATCAAAAAACCGATCATCGGATTTTCAATGGAAAGATCAATACCATCGATGCAAGGCTCGAGCACATCATGAGACAAAAATTTTCAGATGCGGGTGTCGACACGCAACTGTTGAATCAATGGCTGGAAGAATTCGACGCGCTGCCGCACAGCGATTGGGTCCCGTACGCCCGCATACGGCCGGCTCTAGTGTATCTGTGGGAAAAATTGGGCGTTCACCCGACATCCGTGTTGAAACAGTCCGTCGCCAGATATGAAACCGGTCTCCTTAAACGCGTTTCCCGGAGCATCGCTGACCGAATTGTGGCCTTGAAGAACAAAACGGAAAAGGAACTCAGGGAAGAGGGAAAACAGGACACCGAGAAGATCAAGGAGTCTCTTGTCGGCGGTAAACATGGGTACACGCTTTACTCCGGCATCAGGGATGAACTGCTTTTTCTGCGCAGAACCACCCGAAGAGGGGCCAAATACTATTTGGGTCGAAGCCCCTGGACATATGAAAACGGGGGGGCCAAACGAATCGCCAATTGGAGAGCCCGCAAGATTTTGCAGGACTGCGATCGGCTTATCCGGCAGTCTCCTGCCATCCCTTTGGCACGTCTGCCGCAGTCGCGGCAACGGGCCCAAGTTCAAAGGCTGATCGATGTCATGGTGGCCCGAACCGCCCAATTGCTTTCCGATAAGGACGGCATCGCTTTCGAAAAGCGCATTCTGCAACCGTCTCACAGCCGGGTTGAGTACAACAACCCGTATCATGGATTTACCCCCTTCGACATGGCATCGCGTGTGCTAGGCATGCAACGCAGGGCCTTCGACCTGATGGTCGCAAAAAATTGTGAAATTTTCAGGTCCGTGGGTAAATTCGCTCAACGCTGGTATCTTCCCGACCTGTATCTGCAGGAGCTGGTCAGGAAGAAAAATTTTGGATTGATCTCGGCCAAGTATGAATTGATGGCCAAAGATTACGGACGCCTGCAGCCAATCGATCCCTGCATGAACTAGCAGGAACCGAATGGCCACGCACAATCGTTCTTAAACGTTCTGTCAGGTTTTGGTGGCCACCACCCACAGATAGAGATCCGCCATTTGACGGTGTGACTTGATTCGAAAGCCGGCTTTCTGCAGTGCATGGATGAATTGCGTCTCGTTGAAGCGGTCTTTTTGTGGATGATCCATGAGCTTGCCGATGACCGGATGGGTAATGTATCGACTGAGGATTTCTTCGCAATAGAACTGTCCATTAGGTTTCAATACCCGATGAATCTCGCCAAGCGAGGCTCGCCAGTCGACGACATGGTGGATTGCACCGAAGTTGAAAACGGCGTCATAGTGCGAATCCGCCATCGGTATATGCCTGATGTTTCCAACCCAGAGGCCCAGCTTGCGGCGATGCTTGGCTTGCCGCAGTCGAACCCGAGAAACCATTTTCGGATCCAGGTCAAATGCATCGACGCTGGCGGCACCAAAGCGGCTGAACAGAAGATCGATGCCAAAACCCGGGCCGCAGCCGACTTCCAATACCCGCTTGCCCTTTGTGGGGCCACCCATTTTAAACAAACGCTCTGCTTCAAGATGGCTTTGCAGGAATGCGCGAATGGGGCTGAGGATGAAAAGTCGCTCAACAAAATTAAGCCGCATGTCATCTACCGTCTAATACTTTTTTCTTTCGAAAATGGGATAAACCCAAGTTGTTAGAACCGGTTTTAGGGGAATCGCTTGAAAAAATGCCAGACCATTTGCGCCGCATCGAAATTGAACAGGGGATCATCGTCAGGAAGACTGGCGGTAAAATACGGACCGGGCCAGACGTGTCCCCAATCTTCGATTTGGCACAGGACGACAACGCTGTCATTCCCACATTTATCCCAACTCCGGACCGATACGGCACCGCCATGGGTGCGGGCGTCGACGGGTTCGCCGATGAACGCGTTGGCATCGACCCAGAAGTGGACAGAATCGGCCAAGGAAAAATAGGATCGTTCGCCTTTTCGGTGCATCGAACGACCCCCATCAACGCGTATGTCATCATCATCCAATCCATGCATGACAAGTATGGGCAAGGGTTTTTTGGGTTTGGGAATGCGCCATGGTGGTGCATCGGCAGTTGGCCGGCCGCCGATACTGGCGGCAATTGGGGCGGCCGCAGCGAGCATCTCTGTATGCTCGGCGGCAAATCGATAGGTCAGCATACCACCGTTGGAAAACCCAACCATGTATATTCGCTGCCGGTCTACGGATAGGCGCGAACAGGCATCGTCAATGGCCGTTGCCAGGTAACCGACGTCGTCAATCTGGTCATCGGCGGCCTTTCCACAGCAGTGACCGGCGTTCCAGTGTTGAAGATAGCCAAAAATACCGATGCCCTCCGGATAAAGGACAACAAAATTCTCCTTGTCTGCAAGGGCACTGAAGCCGGAGATTTTTTCGATGCCTTTGGCCGTATCAAAGGCGCCGTGAATAACGACCACCATCGGCATTTTGGTGGTGCCGTTGTAGCCCGAAGGAACATGAATCCGGTAGGATCGCTGAAAGCCTCCCGTCTTGAGATCCATACGCTGATCGAAAGTCCCAGGCCCCTTGATATTTCCGGATGGCGGCAATGACGTGCAGGCGGTCAGGCACAGCATGACCGTCACGAGGAAGACCAGATCCTGTTTATGCAATGATAGCATTCCTTTCATATTACTTATTTCAGGCATAACCCTTTTAGAGGACCCCATTGGCCCGAATCCGAGACCGGTGCGCCTGACCGATCAAGATCCCATGTGGATCATCTCGGGACCGCTTAAAATACGCGCGCCGCTTTGCCGGGCGATACCCTTGAGCATATTCCGAAACACCCATTGATGCGCCGGGTAGAGGCCGTACCAGTAACCCAACCCAAACAGCCCTCGGGACAGGAATACCGATTGGAGCGTCAGCTCGGTATGGTCCGATCGGGGAGACAGTTGGAACACCATTAGCGCGCCACCGGGCGCCTTCATGCGTGATTCGAGCACCAGCCGGCGAGGGCGATGGACCTGGGATACGCGCCAGAAGTGAAAGTGCTCATCGACACCCAGGTGTTTGGCGTGACGGCGTGTTTTTTTCAAACCAGGGCCGCCGATGAACGCATCCAAAACCCCCCGGGCCAGCCACAGCAGGCGATTGCCGTAATAGCCATGCTCGCCGCCGATGGCCTCGACGGTCTGCCATACCGTCTCGATATCCGTTTCCAGAAGGATGCGAAAACCCATGGTGAGCGTTGTTCCGCCGGCATAATCGGCATCGCCGCAGGCGGTCCATTCCGGCGGCAAAAGGGTGTCGGGCGGCAGGTCGCAGGCATCCTGCTCGGCCTGTGGCTGCCTGTCCAGGGCAATGCGCATGGTCTCCTCAGCACGCTGCAGCACCAGCGGGACGATGTCACGGATGCGGTTGTCCCGGCAGACGACCGGAATACTCAACCCTTCGGCCAGCGGTCTGGCGATGATCGACGGCACAGGCGTGACCAGATGGATCCAGAGGGAGCTCAGTTTGGGGGTCAGCACCGGCACCGGGAAAATGATTCGTGGCATCAGTCCGGCTATGTCGGCGTAAGCATGGATGAGGTCACGATAACTGAGTACCTCCGGTCCGCCGATATCGAAGGTTTCGCCGATGGTTTCGGGCGATTCCAGGCAGCCGCATAGGTAACCCAGGACATCTTTGATGGCGATGGGCTGGCAGGGGGTGCCGACCCACCGGGGGGTGACCATGACCGGCAGGCGGTCCACCAGGTACCTGAGCATCTCAAATGACGCGCTGCCCGACCCCAGAATCATGGCTGCCCGCAGACAGGTGGCCGGCACGGCGCCCTCCCGGAAGATCGTCTCCACCTCGTGGCGTGAACGCAGGTGCCTGCTCAGGCCCGGGTGATCCACGTCGCCCAGTCCGCCCAGATAAATAATTCTTCGGACCTTGCGTGCCGATGTGACCGCCGCCATGTTCAGTGCCGCTGTGCGGTCGGCGTCGGCGAACCCTTGCTTGCCGGCGATCATGGAGTGAATCAGGTAGTATATGACCTCGCAGCCAGTAACCGCCTGCTCGACAGATGCCAGGTCAAGGACATCCATGGCCACGATTTCCACGTTGGCGTGACCGTGCCAGGGCCGGTTTTCCAAGCGCCGTGGGTTGCGTGCACAGGCCCTGACCCGATAGCCTTTGGCGAGAAGCAGCGGCACCAGGCGACCGCCCACATAGCCGGTGGCACCGGTTACCAGGATTCGTCGATTGGCTGCGGTATTTGTTTTGGCGTTTCTGTTCATAGGCGTTTCTTTCACTTTAGATCGCAGATCTTATGCGAAGCGGTGATGCAAGCGTTCAAGGTCCATGGCCTGCCTGCAACGATTCATTCGACCAGACCATAAACCATCAGACGGGCAAACACCCTGCAGTCCCAACGAGTTAATCCATGCAGCGCGATAGCTGCGCTGCTATCGATCAGATCAGTCCTTTGTTTCGCAGGGCGTGAACTGCCAAGAACGTACACCATAGCCTGTCCGCCTCGCCCCAGGCACCGTCCGGATGCTGGTGCTGCGTCAAGTGGATGAATGCCCGCTCCAATTGCCGGTCTGCGGTGGGGTGGTCAAGATGGGCCAGCGCATTCAGGGCCTGATAGAACGGAATATCCGGACCCCAATCACCCTGAAGGGTTTGTCGGTCGGCCAACCAGGCCACCAGCAAGCCGGTTGCCGCGTGCGTGGCGTAGTCGGGATGAACAACGAAAGCCCGCAAGATGTTGTGCAACACGGCCGGATCCCGTTGGACGAGGGGTGCAGCGGTTAAGTCAGCGGCGATCCGTTCACAGTGTCCGAGGACGTTCGGATCAGATGCCCGGCCAAAAATTGTCGCCAGAAACAAGGCGGCCGGCAGGATGATAAACTGCCGGCCGGCCGGGGCGAAGGGCAGCCCTCGAAGCCGCCCTTCGGGCACTGCGGTTTCACTGGTTCCTTTTACCCGCTCAGTATTTGACGCGATGGCCAGCAGCGCATCCAGGCTCCTGTCGATGGCCGCATTGGACGTGCGTACCGTCAGGTGCAGGCCAAACAGGCGGTGAATGGTTTCGATCGGCGAGCCGGACCACAGGCCGCCGTCGGATTGTCCCTGGAACAAACCAGACACCGTGGCATTGAAGTCAGCCTTCCAAAGCGGGCTGGATGCTTCCTGCAGCCACTTTTGCCGCGCGTAGAGACCTGGCGGTGTCCGGCTGGAGCGAAATATGGCATAAGGCCAGTGATGCAGTCGTATCTTCTTCATGGCTTATCGCCGCTGTGCAGGGATGTTCTGCCGTTGTCGGGGTTTTTCAGGCATTGATGCCGTCGGCTGCAGCTAATCCCCGTAGCAGATGGCTGTTTGTTGGGTTGGTCCTTCGCCGGGCATCGGTGATGCATCTCATTTGCGTCCATGCGTGTTTAATATTATATTGCCCTATTCACCAAAAACCAAGACGCAATCGGAACCTGCCATGGCACACACGCAAGACCCGGTCATCATCGTCGGCGGCGGCATCGCCGGGCTGGCCTGTGCCCGCCGCCTGAACGGCCGGGGTGTGACGGTGCAGGTGCTGGAGGCCGCCGGCAGGGTGGGCGGCCGCATCAAGACGGACCGCAAGGACGGCTACCTGCTGGATCGGGGCTTTCAGGTGTTGCAGACTGCCTACCCGGAGGCGCGCCGGGTGCTGAATTACCAACGCCTGGACCTGCGACATTTCGCCCCCGGTGCCATGGTCCATATCCGGGGACGCTTTTATTCGGTGGCCGATCCCCTGCGAAGGCCCGGGGCACTGCTCGACACGCTCGTAGCGCCCATCGGCAGCATAACCGACCGTTTGCGGCTGCTGCGCCTGGCCTGTCGGGTCACCCGCGGTCCGCTCGACGCCCTTTTCCGGCAGCCGGAATCGACGGCCATGCAGTTCCTGCTCGCCGAAGGCTTCTCCGACACCATGATCAAACGCTTTTTCGTGCCTTTTTTCGGCGGTGTCTGCCTGGATCCGAAAATACGGGCCTCCAGCCGGGTGTTGCAGTATGTCATGCGCATGTTCGCCCTTGGAGAGGCGGCGCTGCCGGCAGGGGGCATGCAGCAGATCCCGCTTCAGCTGGCCGCCGACCTGCCCATGGCCTGCCTGCGCACCGGCACGCGCGTGGGCCAGGTGCGCAGCGATGGCGTCTCCCTGGATGACGGGACGGTCATGCCGGCCCGGGCGGTGGTCGTGGCCACCGAGGCCCCGGAGACCGAAAATCTGCTTGGTTTGCCACACAGCGGCAGGTCGGTTGCCGAGGCCTGCCTCTATTTCTCGTGCGACCAGGCGGCCTGGCATCCATCCTTTCTCATGCTCAACGGAGAGGGCAGGGGGCCGATCAACAACATCGCCTTTCCCAGCCGGGTCTCTTCCGAATATGCACCCGCAGGAAAATCCCTGGCCTGTGTGGTCGTCCTCGGCAACCCGCATGGCGGTGACGCCGCTTTGGTCGATCGGGTGAGGGCCCAGTTGGTCGACTGGTTCGGCCCGCAAGCCGGCAACTGGGTTCACTTGGAAACCTATCGGATCACCCATGCCCTGCCCGACCAATCACCGCCCACACCAAATCCGACCTGCCTGGTCCCCCGGGTCCGTCCCGGGCTATTCTTTTGCGGTGAACACGGCAGCCTGCCGGGCATTCAGTGGGCGCTGGTCTCCGGGCGGCTGGCGGCTGACGCCGTGCTGGACCATCTGGGCGATCTTCTCATTTGACCCCTGAAGCTGCCGGCTGACAATTGACTTCTCCGTGACAATGATCATCGTAGATGGGTATGCCCGGTCAACCCGATCCGCGCAAAGAATCGCGACCCACCCATTCCATGTGCAAATTCATTTGCCAACGGGTTGCCATACAAATGAGGAGTTCAGTCGCCATGAACGCGCCGCCGGCAGCAATAGCATCACCTGATGCAGGCCCTCTGTCCATTCATGCCCAGGGTTTGACCCGCATCTACACGGTCGGTTCGGTGCAGGTAACCGGTATCGACGGCATCGATCTTGCCGTGGGCCCCGGCCAGTTGGTGGTGCTCAAGGGTGACAGCGGTTCGGGCAAAAGCACGCTACTATCCTTGTTAGCCGGGCTGGATCGGCTCTCCAGCGGACGGCTGACCGTCGCCGGCCGCGACCTGAATCATTGCGGGGAAGCCGAGCTGACCGACTTTCGACGAAAGTCCGTCGGCATGATCTTTCAGGCGTTTAACCTGCTGCCGACCTTGACCGTGCTGGAAAACGTCTGTCTGCCGGCACTCCTGGCCGGCCGCGCCTTCCGTGAAGTTCGATCCAGGGCAGAGGAACTGCTCGACTGGCTCGGCATGGGCGACCGCCTCGACCACCAACCGCGCCAACTCTCCGGCGGAGAAATGCAGCGCTGCGCCATCGCCCGGGCGCTGATCAATGATCCGGCGATTGTCCTGGCCGACGAGCCCACGGGCAACCTGGACTCAGGCAACGCCCGCAAGGTCATGGCCCTGCTTTCCGATCTGAATCGCCAGTTCGACCGGACCGTTGTGATTGCCACCCACAGCGACCTGGCCGATGGATACGCCACCATGGTGCTGAGGCTGCAAGACGGCCGCGTGGCCCCATGAGCGGCGCCATGGAGACGGTTTCGGGCTGCCTGCGCCTGTTTGGCTGGTTTACCCTGCGCCACCTGCGCGGCCACATGGGTCGGACCCTGGCGGTGCTGCTGGGCATTGCCCTGGGTGCGGCGGTCTTCACCAGTGTCCGGCTGGCCGTGCAGGCCACCATGGATTCCTATTCGCGCAGCATGGACCTGATCACCGGCAGCAGTGACCTGACCCTGTTCCGCCCCGGCGGCCGGGTCCCCGATACGCTGGTGGCGGCGCTGATGCAGAATCCGTTTGTCCTCACGGCGTCGCCGGTCCTGTCCGCCTATGTCAGACCGGCAGACCAGGAAACTCCCTTCCTGTTGGTCGGCTTCGATCCCATCCTGGACCGCAATCTGCGCAGGTGGACCGTTCGGTCCCCGGCTGACGGCCAGGCGGCCGACTGGGCCGCGATGATGACCCAGCCCTTTTCCCTGCTGATCGGGGAGAAACTGGGAGAGCAGTTCGGCTGGCGGGAGGGCCAGTCGATCAGGCTGATTCACTCCCGGCAGACCCAGGATTTCAAGGTCCTGGCCCTGCTGGATCCAGACGGGCTGGCCATGGTGGAGGGCGGTCGCATCGCCCTGTGCGATATTGCCACCTTCCAGGAGTTCACCGGCCAGTTCGGCCTGGCGGACCGCATCGATATACGCTTGGCGCCTGACCCTGCAGGGGATGTATCGACCAGCCTGCAAGCGCTGCTGCCCGCCGGCGTCGTCATGCGGTCGCCCTCTGCGCTCAGTGAAAGCGGCCAGGCAATGATCCGGGCCTATCAGCTCAGTCTCACCTTTTTGAGTTTCATATCCCTGTTCGTGGGCATGTTTCTGGTTTACAGCCTGGTGGCGCTGAATGCCGCCGCCCGTCGGCGCGAATTGGCGGTCATGCGGGCCACCGGTGCGTCGGGGCGGCTGCTCTTTTTCCTGTTCGTGGGCGAAGGGGCCTTCATCGGCCTGTGCGGGTGGCTGTTGGCCCTGCCGATCAGCAGCCTGCTGGTCAAAACCCTGCTGGCCGGTGTCAGCCGCACCGTGTCCGTGCTTTTCGTGCGCGTGCAGGTGGATGGGCTGACCCTAGACCCCTGGGAGATTCTGCTCTCCTTTGGCGTCACCCTGGCCGTAGCCGTGCTGGCGGCCCTGCAGCCGGCTCGCGAGGCCATGCGCGTGCTTCCGCGCGAAGCGCTGGACATCGTCCCCACCGCCACTATCCAGCCACGGCTGACCCGTCGCATGGCCCTGGGGGGATTCGGCCTGCTGGCTCTGGTCTATCCGATTGCCCGGCTTCCCAGTCCGCCGTCGGTTTCCCTGCCCGGGTACCTGGCGGCGTTGTTGCTGTTTGTCGGTTTTGCGCTGCTGGCCCCTCTGATGCTGCAGCAAGTCGGCCGGCTGCTGGCCCCTCGGCTGATTCGCCTGGGCGGCCAGCCTGCCTTTTTGGCTGCCGGCTATCTCAAACAAAGCGGTGTTCAAACGGCGATTTCCGTGGGCGCACTGATCACGGCCGTGGCCCTGTTCACCGCCCTGGTGGTCATGATTCACAGCTTCCGCAGCACCGTGGCACTGTGGGTGCAGCAGAGTATCGCCGGTGACATTTACATCCGCCCCAAGCTGGCCGAACTGAATCGCTTTCGCGATCCGTTGCCGCCGCGGGTCGTGGCAGCGGTGCAGACACTGCCGGCCCCCGTGGAACTGGTGCCCATGCGTCGTTTGGAATTGCAGGTCAAGGGACACCAGCACCTATTCGAGGCCATGGATTACGACGCCTATGCCCGTCGCAGCCGATTTATCTGGATGGGCGGCGACATCCAACAAATCGAAGCCGATCTGATCGCTGGCAGGGGTGTCGCGATATCGGAAGTCTTCGCCAACAACACCGGTTTGAAAGCCGGCGACCGTTACCGGGTCCAGATCGGCAGGCATCTGTTCGACGAACCGATCCTGGGCGTTTTTCGCGACTACCGCACCCGGGGCGGTGCGGTGTATTATTCGCTGATCCACTACCAGCAACGCTTCGACGATCCCACCTGGAGCGGTGTGCAGGTTAATTTTACCGAGCGCGGCCCCGGTCTGGCGGGCGCCGTCGACCGGGTGCGCACCTCACTGCTGAACTGCTGCGGGGAGTCGATCGAAATGATGGAGGGCCCCAGTCTGCGCCAGGCCGTCCTGCGCGTATTCGACGAAACGTTTGCCATCACCACGGTCCTGCTGCTGATTGCCTTGGTGGTGGCCGCCCTGGGGATCGCCACCACCCTGGCCGTGCTGGTGCTCCAGCGCCGCCGGCAGCTCAACACCATCCGCGCCGTGGGCGGCAGTGCCGCCCAGCTGCGGCGTATGATTTTCTGGGAAGCGGGCCTGATCGTGATGGTCGGCCAGGCGGCCGGGCTGGCCTGCGGGTTCATCCTGTCGACCTTGTTGATCTTCGTCGTCAATCGCCAGACATTCGGTTGGACCTTCCTCTACCAGGTCGACTGGCAGAGTCTATTGACCGCCGTACCGCTGATTTTCGCTACGGCGCTGCTGGCTGCGCTACCGGCGGTCAATTTGGCCTTGAGCACGTCACCGGCCTTGCTGCTGCGCGGTGGAACACGTTAACAGATTCGGAATCAAGGAAGGTGACAAAATGGGACGATGCAGGTATTTCAGCTGTCTTGTCCGGACCGTTTTTTTGATCGCGTTTACCGCCCTTGCGGCGATCGCGGCGGACGACGGATTTCTGCAGGTCACCGGCCCCTGCCGGCTCTCTTTTCCCGCCGATCACGGCCCCCACACGGATTACCGCACCGAGTGGTGGTATTACACGGGTAATCTGATCGACGACGGCAACCGTCGCTTCGGCTTTCAGCTGACCTTTTTCCGCAGCAGGCTGCAAGCGCCCGGCAATCGCAGAGAGTGGCCGGTGCCGGCCTCGGCCTGGCGCACCGACCAGATCTATCTGGCCCACGCCGCGGTCAGCGATATCAGCGGCGGCCGCCATTTGCAGGCCGAACGGATGGCCCGCCCGGTGCTCTCCCTGGCCGGGGCGGACCAGGTGGGCGGCACGGTAACCATCCACGTCCATGACTGGCAGACCGTCATTGCGCCCGAAGCGCATCGCCTGCAGGCTTTTGCTGATGCGTTTGCCTTAACCCTCGACCTGACACCGGACAAGCCTGTGGTTTTGCACGGCGACAGCGGATACAGCCGCAAAGGTCAGTCGCCCGAGCGCGCCAGCTGCTACTATTCGTTTACCCGCCTGCAGGCCGCGGGCAGCCTGACCGTGGACGGCATCCGCTATGAGGTGCAGGGATCGGCCTGGATGGACCACGAGTTCAGCACGGCCCCCCTTCAGCCGGGCATCACCGGCTGGGATTGGTTCAGCCTGCAGTTGGCGGACCGGACCGAAATCATGATTTTTTTGCTTCGTCAAGCGGACGGGACCTTGAATCCGGCCTCCAGCGGTACATACGTGCTACCCTCGGGGCAGACGCGGCACCTGGCGCAAGCTGATCTGCGCATCGAACCGCTGTCGTTTTGGACCAGTCCCCACAGCGACGCCCGCTACCCGGTCGCGTGGCAGGTGGCCGTGATTCCGCTGGACATGGAACTGGTCGTCAGGGCCAACCTGGACGACCAGGAGATGCACACCCCGAAAAGCACCAATGTGGTTTACTGGGAAGGCAGCGTGCAGGTTAAGGGAACCCGCAACGAAAAGGCGATCGATGGCGTCGGTTATGTGGAGCTGACCGGTTATGCCCGACCGTTCGATGCGCCCATGTAATCAGGGTGGCCGGTCTTAATTAGTCTTTTGAGAGCATCCTGGTAGGTCCGCATCCTGTCAGTTTACGGCAATGAGCGGTTCGGCAAGCTGATCCCTTCCATCCAGTCAGGATCGGTGTCTCACCCAATACAATTAAATCATAAACAAATCAGGTGAGTTACGCTATTTTGAGGTCCAATTTCCAGTCGTCACATAACGGTATCGACCGGTTGGATAGCCCCGCAACAAGCGATTCCTGCCGCCATACATACCCCCACCCGCCGTTGCTCCCCGGTTTGACAATGCCGGTCGTGTGGATAGATTCGCTTATTATCTAACCAAGCTGACAGGAGGCGACATGAAAGCAATAACCTCTGCCATGGCACTGATATTCATTACGGTATCGATGGTCGCTGCGGCCGGCAGTCCGTCCGTCAAACCATCGGTTTCAGAAGATGTCCAGTACTACAACACGGGCGTCGGATTGATGCTTGACAAAAAGTTTTCTGAAGCGGAAAAGCAGTTCCGCAAGGCGATAGACAGCAACGAGCGCTTCGCCGAGGCCCACAACAACCTGGCCTACACCCTGCGCAAGCAGGGTCCCGATCACTATGCGGAAGCCCTTGCGCATTACAACCGGGCGATTGAACTGAAGCCCAACCTGGCTGAGCCCTACATGTACCGTGGTGTACTGCACATCCAGATGGGCAGCCGATCACTCGCCTTGGATGATCACCGTACACTCGTCGGCATGAACGCGACCCTGGCCG
Organism: Desulfosarcina sp.; assembly: GCF_055467485.1. NCBI lineage: Bacteria > Pseudomonadati > Thermodesulfobacteriota > Desulfobacteria > Desulfobacterales > Desulfosarcinaceae > Desulfosarcina > Desulfosarcina sp. The sequence continues at coordinate 104,940 of NZ_JBUOIV010000005.1, forward strand.
CTGAACTGAAATATGTGGTCGAGAACGGCCGCGAAAAAGAACCAGAACAGTTTTTTGGTGTGTCCCGAAAAATGGGATCGTGAGGGTCACGTGTCTGTGTCATGATATGATCGAACCCAAAAACAGTTGTGTTGCTATCTGCATCCTCACGAGAAGAGCGTCGATGGAATGACATGCCGAACAATGCCAAGAAATTGAAATGGTTGGTCACCGGGGCTTCCGGTTTTATCGGCTACGAGGTCTCCCGCCAGCTGTCGCGCGACGGTTATCGACCCCGGCTGATGATCCGTCAGCCGGGCGATGATTGCGAGATCTGTCGGTTCGACGCGGATATAACCCTGGCTGACCTGAGACATCCCGACTGCCTGCGGCGAGCCGTCAAGGGTGTCGACGGCATCATCCATCTCGGGGCACGGGCCACTTTCGAATCATACAGCATCTTGAAGCCATCCATCCTGGATGGATCGATCGCCCTGATGGAGGCCGGTATCGAGGCCGGGGTTCGCCGGTTTGTATACAGTTCTAGCCTGCTGGTCTACAGCGATCAGGCATCCTTCGTCACTGCCGACACCCCGGTCAACCCGGTGCTCGATTATGGCCGCATCAAGGTGGATACGGAAAAGCGCTTGTCGGCGATGGCCGCATCGGCGGGCGTGGCGTTCACAGCCCTGCGGCTGCCGCATGTATACGGCGTTCGAGATCTTTATTTTCGCCAACTGCAGGCCGGTCGTCTGATTCTACCGGGGCTCGGCAACAACATCTACACGCACCTTCACGTCGCCGATGCGGCCGCGGCCATTATCGCCTGTGCGGAACAATCCTTTTCCGGCATCCTGCCCGTTGGCGATCGCCTGCCATCCACATGGGCGACATTCCTTGACATCGCCAGGCAGCACTACCCGAATGCCCGCGTGCTCATGCTTCCCCAATGGCTGGCCCTGCTGGCTACGGCCCTGCTGACGCCCTTTCGACACGTTCGCCCAAACCCGGGCCTGGAGACACCGGGTGCCGTGCGCAGCTACAATTTCAATCTCGCCGTCGATCCCGACTTGCTATGGCAGGATCTTGGGTTGGCACCCCGGTATGGAACCATCCGCGAAGGCATCCCCGCGGCGGTTGCCGCAAGACGAGAGACAGACATCTTGACCAACCGGTTGAGATGAGAAAACGGTTTATCCGTCGTTCATTGCATCTGTTTTAATTTGTCAAGGAAGTCGCTATGGTTTGGAACCCCCTTTTGGACATGACGGATGATACCATTTTTATCGATGAGGTAGGTCACCCGACCCCGGCCGTAACTTTTCCTGATCGATTTCCCTGTGTCGGAAACCAAGGGGAAGTCGATACCCTTTTCAGCAGCGAATTTTAGATTTTCCTCCAAACTGTCCGCACTCACTCCGATAACTTCGGCATCCAATTGCTTGAATTTTTCCAGATCCCGCTGGAAAGCGTTGACCTCATCCGCTCAGACGGGCGTAAAGATGGCAAAATACAGCGCGAGAATGACGTTTTGTTTGCCAGCGAAATCAGCCAAACGAATGGATCCATGGGTGGATTCTGCGCTGAAGGCCGGTGCTGTGTCGCCTACATCTACTCCTAATGATGCGGCGGGCAAGAGAAACAGAACAGCCAGGATGATCATGGTTGCATTGATGCGTACATAGGTTTTCATTTTCCCCTCCTTTTATTTCCTGACAATTGGAACCTATGGGTCTTTACCTCACCATGAACCGGCGGTAAGCTGTCAGCAGTTGAATCGGATGTGGATCTGAATCGTCGACTCAGCAGCATCTTAACAGGATGCGATTTAAAAGTGATCTCTCCAATTCGGCAAAACAGGCTGCGTGGAACGTTGCGTTGCATCCAGCCTATTCAAAGGCGAGGCGCTGGATTGCGAGATAATGCGTTATCTCATTTTTTTCATTGTGGATGGGGGCAATTTTCCATTGCATGATAAACTCTGAGCCATCCTTGCGATAATTGATGGCACGTCCATGGAATACCCTGCCGTGGGAAATATCCATGTTCAATTGATCGATGACCGCCATGTCTGTTTTAGGCCCTTGCAAAATAGATGGAGATTTTCCCATCACCTCATGCGGTCCGTAACCGGTCAGCTCGCAGAAGGCCGGGTTGACGTATATGATCGGATAACCCGGCCCTGCTTCGGAAATGATGATCGAGTTGTAGGACTCTTCCATGGACGCCTCCAGCAGGCGCTTCATGATATAGCGATAGTTTTCATCTTTTTCGAAAATCTCAAAAATATCATTTTCTGGGTTCATGGGCTTACCTCCTAAACCGAAGTGGTTGACTGGCTAGATGGGGTTGCTGAAGGTTAAGTATTGGACCGGGTTGAACCCAATATAAGACGCTTTCCGGAAAATACCAAAAATGGCCCACAGGATTGGGCCAAGGCACCAAAGCGAATATCAAAGGCCAATTCGGACCATGGGCCGCAGGTTCGGTCGGCAGGCGGATAGGTGATGGAAGGGGAGCGGCAGCAACGGATCAATCGAACATGAAGGCCACCGAGGCGGCCCCCAAACCGGCACTGGCGCCGATCACCGGTTAGATGTTGACCTCGGCCACCGGTGGGGTGGCGGTGAGCGCTTTCATTTGCCGCGCATACCAATAATCGGCCGCCGGCCGATTGTTGGCATGCATGACGATGTAGTTCCAGAGGGGCCTGTTCCGGCTGGTGCGGTCGATATGCGCCATGACCTTTTTCATGTTGGCCTTCTGGCTGAAGGTTTTGCCAAATACCATCGAATGTCCATCGGCATCCTTTGACACGATCGGATTGAGGTTGAGCAGATTGGCCAGCAGGCCTTTCAACGGCAAGACCCGCCCCCCCGAACCATGTATTTCAACGACCTCACGCTTACCAGGATGCGCGTGTCGTGAACCCACCGGGCGGCCTGGTCCACAATCGCGTCAAGGGTTGACCCCTTTTTAATCGCCTGGGCGATGCATAGCACAATCAACCCCAGCGCACCCGAGACGTTTTTCGAGTCGATGATCCGGATGGGCTTTCCGCTTGCACGGCTGACTGTTTCTGCGCCCCTGCAACTGCTGAAATAGGTCCCGCTGAACTTGCCGGTCAGATGGACCGCGACTACTGCATCGTAATGCGCCGCGAGAAACGTTTACAGATTCCTGAAGGCCAATTCGTTCACCTGGGCGGTTTTGGGGTAGTCGCCGCCTTCATCGATGCGCCGGTATAACTGTTCGGGCCGTCTCGGCTATCCGGTCAAGCATCTGTTTGTATGGCCGATTCGGCCTAATCCTTTCGACGACCGCACTGAGTGTAAAAGCCATGTTGGCCCCGGTGTCGCCGTCTCTGACGGGGAAAACATTGATCCGGTTCAGCCGCTCCCGGTTGGCAACGACCTTGCGGGTGCCGGCCAGGAACATGTAATACAACCATCGACCATCAATTTCTCTCATCGGGCGATCCACATTTCTACCATCAGGTTGATTAAGATATGTCCATGATCGTAACCGCCACATCCCGCAGGTCATTGCCCCGCCGAACCTGGAGGTTGATGGGCTTGCCAATCTCGAAGGTCTGCAGCACTTGAACGAAATCGGCCATCTTTGCGACCGGTTTTCCCTCCACGGCGACGATGACATCGCCCAGGACTTGCCTCCGGTAATCGATCCCCTCCAACCCGGCGCGCTGGGCTTCCGAATCGGGCACCACGCGGTCGATCACCACCCCGACCACGCCGAGACTGGCGGTGGTTTCTTCATCCAAGACAACGATTCCAATACCCGGTCGGGGGAACTTGCCCCTGGCAATCAGCTGCGGGACCACCTTGTTGACCACGTCTACGGGAACGGCGAACCCGATGCCGGCCGAACTGCCCGAGCCGGATATGATTGCTGTGTTGACACCAATCAACCGTCCGCTCGAGTCGATCAGCGGACCACCGGAGTTGCCCGGGTTGATGGCCGCGTCGGTTTGAATCACGCCGACCACATCCCGGCCGGTGGCGGTGGGCAGTCGCCGATCGAGGGCGCTGATCACGCCGGTGGTCAACGTGCGCGAAAGGCCAAACGGATTGCCGATAGCCAATACACTCTGCCCCACCTGCAGATTGTCGGACCGTCCCACGGGGATCGGCTGGATAATGGACAGGGGGCGTCGCAGCCGGATGACTGCCAGATCGTAATCGGGAGCGCCGCCAACGTAGGTGGCGTCGATGGCTTCACCGCTGTCGAGGCGTACCTGGACCCGCCGCGCGCCTTCGATGACATGGAAATTGGTCACCACATGTCCAGTGTCGTCCCAGAGGAAGCCGGAGCCGGCCCCCTGGCGGACCTCGCGCGTTCCGAAGAATCCGGCCACCGCGTTTTCGGTGAAGATGTACACCACGGACGGTGCCGCCGCGTTGAAAATGGAAATGGTTGTTTTTTCTATCTCCGCCAGACTCCCCCGCGGTGTGATTTCACGGGTATGGCTGTTAATCCGCCGTTTTTCATCGGCAAGGCGATTCCATAACAAAAAACCCGTAACAACGGTCAAAGCAATGATGATGAAGAAGGTGGCGCGGTTGATTCGTTGCATGGCTGGTTGCCCCTATTTCCCGAGTCGTTTAAAGACAACAAACGGCGCATTCTGTACAACCCTGAACGATTGATACCGTTATCGCGCGTTTCCTGTCAACGTCATGCCGCCATTTCCTGTTCCGACGCTTCAGGTGCGCGGCTGGCGTCTGTGTTCTCGGCATGGGTCACGGCCTCGGCCAATTCGACCAGCGCGTCTCCGTCGATGACTTCGTCTTTGAGCAGCCGGCCGGCCGTTTCAACCAGCAGCTTTCGGTTGGCTGCCAGAATCTGCAAGGCCACGTCGTATTGTTCATCGATGATACGCCTGACTTCCTCATCGATGGTTTTGGCGGTTTCATCGCTGTATTGACCACCGGCTTCACCCGCCAGACCAAGGAAGGTCGGCTGCTGCTTGCTGGCAAAATATACCTGTCCCATTCGCTCGCTCATGCCATACTCCTTGACCATGCTGCGTGCGATATCGGTGGCCCGGGAAAGATCGTTCTGGGCACCGGTAGAGATGTCATTGAAGATCAGTGCCTCGGCCGCCCTGCCACCCAAGAGCGTAGCAACGCGGTTGTTCAGTTCGGTCTTGCGCATCAAAAAACGGTCTTCGGTCGGTACCTGCATGGTGTAACCCAGCGCGGCAATACCCCGGGGAATGATCGATATCTTTTGGACCGGATCGGTTCCCGGCAATGCCATGGCCACCAGTGCGTGCCCCAATTCGTGGTAAGCGACGATCTTTTTCTCCTCCGCATTGATCAGCCGGTTTTTCTTTTCCAGCCCGGCCACCACGCGCTCAACGGCCTCTTCCACGTCGGCCATACCAATACAGGCCTTGTCGCGCCTGACCGCCAACAGCGCGGCTTCGTTGACCAGGTTGGCCAGATCTGCACCGACCATGCCCGCGGTCATTGCGGCGATTTTTTCAGGATCGATATCCGTGTCGGTTTCGACTCTGTCCAGGTAGATCTTGAGAATGTCCACCCGTCCGGTTTTGTCCGGGCGATCGACGAGGACCTGGCGATCGAATCGACCGGGTCTCATCAGCGCCGGATCCAAAATCTCGGGGCGATTGGTTGCCGCCATCAAAATGACCCCCACGTTGGCATCGAAGCCGTCCAATTCCACGAGCAACTGGTTCAAGGTCTGCTCGCGCTCATCGTGGCCCCCGGCCATACCAACGCCGCGGGCTTTGCCCAGGGCATCCAACTCGTCGATGAAGATGATACAGGGCGCCTTCTCTTTGGCCTGCTTGAAGAGGTCGCGGACCCTGGCGGCCCCCAGTCCCACAAACATCTCGACAAATTCAGAGCCGCTGAGGCTGAAGAACGGCACTCCGCTTTCTCCGGCAACCGCCTTTGCCAGCAGCGTTTTTCCGGTGCCCGGCGGACCGACCAGCAGCGTGCCGCGCGGGATCTGCCCGCCCAAACGCGTGTATCGCTGAGGTTCTTTAAGAAAATGGATGATCTCCTCCAGCTCCTGCTTGGCTTCGTCTACGCCGGCAGCGTCGTCGAAACGAACCGACACGTCGTCGTCAACGTAGATCTTGGCTTTGTTTTTTCCGATGGTCATAAACCCTGACTGCTGCTGGAAACGACGCATCATGAAGACCCAAAATCCGAAGAAGATCGCAATCGGAATCAGCCAGGACAGGAGGGTTCCCAAAAAATCGCTCTCGATCCGCCCTGAATACTTTACATTGTTGTCTTCCATTAGCTGTGAAATCTCCGGGTCCACCCTGACTGTCCTGAAAAGTGTGTTCGACGCTGTGCCGTCTTCCGAGCCGAGCATCCGACCTTGAATTTCATTTTCAGAAATGGCAATTTCAGACACCTTGCCCGCCTTAACCGCTTTGACGAACTCGCTGTAGGGAATATTTTTCACGGTCAGGGACCCCGCAATCATATTGTGCAGGAAGAGAACCGCCCACATGCCGATGATTGCATACCAAATAGAAAATCGATGTTGTTTTTTCATATCTACCCCCTGTCCCGGATTACCCGGAAGCAGTAAACTGCGATCTTTAAATCTAAAAATTTACTCACTGAAACGGTCGGGCCCGTCATTCGTTTAACAGGCCAGCGGTATCAGATCCGTATCACATTCATCGCCGTCACCGATTTCCGTCTGGGAGCTTCCGAGGTCTGAGACGTTGCCATGGGGTGGGTCGGCGAAGGCCTCCTCTATGGCCTCTTCAATGGTCCCTACGGCCACAAAATTCATTTCGCTGCGGATCTCTTCAGGCAGGTCATCCACGTCGGATACGTTCCGCTTGGGAAGAATCACCGTTTTCAATCCGGCGCGATGGGCAGCCAGCGCCTTCATCTTGATGCCGCCAACCGGAAGCACTCGGCCGCGAAGCGTTATTTCACCAGTTATGCCGACATCGCTGCGCACGGGTTTTCCACTGAAAATACTGGCCAGCGTCATGACCATGGCCACGCCTGCCGATGGACCGTCCTTGGGCAGCGCACCGGCCGGGACGTGCACATGCACATCCGACCGTTCAAAGACAACCGGATCGATGGCCAACTGATCCGTTTTCGTGCGCACATAACTGAGCGCAATTTCGGCACTCTCTTTCATCACACTTCCCAATTGGCCCGTCAGGGACAATCGTCCTTTTCCCGGCATGCGGGATGCCTCGATGTAAAGAATATCACCTCCGACCGAGGTGACCGCCAACCCGATGGCGATACCCGGTACGTCGAAGCTTTCCGACCGCTCGGCCTCGAAACGCTCTTTTTTCAAGTAGTCACGAACCATTTGCTCCGTAACCACCACGTGAGACCACCCCTTTTCGCTCAGCGTCACAATGCCTTTTCGGCAAATGGCAGCAATATGTCTTTCAAGGTTGCGCACGCCGGCCTCGCGGGTATAGCCGTGAATTATTTTTAAGACGGCATCCTCAACGAAGGTAACCTCTTCACCCTCGAGACGATGCGACTTAAGCTGACGGGGAATAAGGTGCCGCCGGGCAATTTGCAGCTTTTCCAGCGCCGTATACCCATCGATCTGGATGATTTCCATGCGGTCTCTCAGCGGACCTGGTATGGTGTCCAGTTGATTTGCCGTAGCGATGAATATGACATCTCTGAGATCGAAGTCCACATCCAGGTAATGATCTCGAAAGGTGCCGTTTTGCGCCGGGTCCAGGACCTCCAGCAGGGCGCTGCTGGGGTCCCCGCGCCAGTCCTGACCGATCTTGTCGATCTCGTCGAGCATGAAAACCGGATTGCGGGTGCCCGCCCGCTTAATGGACTGGATTATTCGTCCAGGCATCGCTCCGATGTAGGTGCGACGGTGGCCGCGTATCTCGGCCTCGTCCCTCACGCCTCCCAGACTCATGCGGGTGAACTTGCGGCCTAATGCGCGTGCCACGCTGCGCCCCAAACTGGTTTTTCCGACGCCCGGAGGGCCGACCAGACACAAAATGACCCCCATGGCGGCATTGTCTTCAACCTCGTCATGCGACACTTCCCGATTCTTTACGAGTCGCCTCACGGCGATGTATTCGACAAGGCGCTCCTTTATCTCCTCCAGGCCATAGTGGTCCTCGTCCAGAATGCGACGCGCGTCGGAAACGGTCCCGCTGTCATCGCTCAATTGTGCCCATGGCAGATCGATCAGCCAGTCAAGATAGGTCCTGATAATCGGATACTCGGCGGATTGGGGAGACATTTGCTGCATGCGCGCCAGTTCGCGGTCCGCTTCTTTTCTTGCTTCATCGGGCATGTCTGAACCCTCGATGCGCTCAGCGTAATCATCCGACTCCGACGCGGGGTCGTCGGATTCGCCCAGTTCCTTTTTGATGGCCTTGAGCTGCTGCCGGAGAAAATAGTCCTTTTGTGTTTTACTCATTTTTTCCTGAACCTCGGACTTGATCTTTTTTCCGATGCTGAGCATCTCTTTTTCGCGTGACAAGTGCGAGAGGAGCACTCTAATTTTCTGGGAAACACTGTCTATCTCGAGCAGCTCTTGACGCACCTCCGTGGTCAGATTCATGTTGAACGTCGTTACGTATGCCAGTTGCAGCGGATCTTTGATGCGCGAAATCGCCTCAGCGGTCTCGGTCGGTGTATTGGGGGTCATTGCCAGCACTTCGAACACCGTGTCACGCAACTGGCGTTGCAGCACCTCCAACTCGATCCCCGTTTCCACAATCTCCGGGGCGTTAAGCACGCTTGCCTTGAGGTGCGGGCCGTCCGTTTGCCATGTGGACACCTTGAACCGGCGAATTCCATTCAACAAGGCAACCATGACACCCTCTTCATTTTTTTTGGCATGCAGGATATTTGCAATGGTTCCCACCTCATAGAGTTGACCCGGTACGGGATGCTCGACTTCCGGGTCCTTGACCGTCAATAGCCCAACCGTCCGATCTGCCTTGATGGCATCGTCAATCATCGACGCTGCGCTGAAGGAGATCATGAACGGCATGCTCATCTGGGGAAACGCCACCATGCTTCGAAGCGGCAAAATGGGAATGAAATCCCGCGTGTCGGTCTTTACCTCAATCACATCGTCTTCATATCGGTCATCAACGCCATTCATGTCAGTTCTCATATTGACACCTCAGTATTTGGTTGTGAATGGTTCTACATGGAAAAATTTTAAACAAATGTTAAACATTATATTGACATTGGCAATTGGTTTTTTTAGTATCTGTCCATGAACATGAAATCCACCTACACCATTAAGTACGTTGCGTCGAAAACAGGGTTGAAGCCCTATCTGATCCGGAGTTGGGAAATGCGTTATCAGGCAATCTGCCCACAGCGAGCCGACAACAATCGCCGATGCTTCACCGACAAGGATGTCAGGCGGTTGAGGTTGCTCAAGCTCGCGGTGGACGAGGGGCATCCCATCTCCGCCGTTGCCAAAATGAGCAGCGATGAACTCATCCGCCTGTTGGAACGAGGTCTCGCTCCGGTCGACGCTGACGACTCCACCGATACCGGCATTGCATCCAGCGGTTTGGACGACGGCGCAATGGCCGCACAATTCGTCGAGCGAGCGCTTTTTCAAACAACAAGACTGAACCCGTCGGCATTGGAGCACGTCCTGAATGATGCGGCTGTCGACATGCCCAGGCAATCTTTTCTGCAATTGGTGGTGTCGCCCCTTTTCGAAAGCATTGGCGAGCTGTGGCGCCTCGGCAAATTGAAGACAATTAACGAACACATGGCATCGGTCGTTGTCCGTGCGATTTTGTGGGACATGCTGCGCAGCGTTCACCTATCTGAGGCAGCCCCCAGGATCGTCGCTGCCACACCTGTGGGCCACTGGCATGAACTGGGTGCCCTGGCTTCAGCGCTGGCGGCGTCGGAATCGGGTTGGCGTGTATACTATTTCGGCCCCAACCTCCCGGCTGAGGAGATCGCCTATGCGGCCAAAAAATTCAGCGTCAAGGCCGTGGCCCTGAGTCTCTGCCACCTGCTCAACGATCACCGCCTGAAGGGTGAATTGAAAAAACTCCGCCGTTTGGTCGGCAGCGATCTGGCGATCTTTATCGGCGGGCCCGGGACTGAATCCGCCCGCGAGACTATCGCGCAGATCAAGGCGGTGTCGGGTATCGATCTGGCTGGGTTTAGGGAAAAGCTGGAAGCGCTGGTCAAGGATTGACCCAGAAGACTGGTCGTGTTCATTTTTTGTCGGGGGTGGGGAGTGCAAACGGAAAAGGCCGTCAGCCTATGATCTGGCCGACGGCTATTTGTTCTACTGGACCGGTTTCATGCCGTGTACCGCTGTAAATTCATCCCACTCATCGACGCCGACTTGCCCATCACCGTTGGTGTCGATCATGTCAAAACCGGAGCGCCATTTTTCCACGTTGGGCGAGATGAACTCGTCGAATGTAAGCACACCATCGCTGTCCTTGTCCAACGCTGTCATATCCCAAACCATATTCATATTTCCGTGACCACCGTAATGGTGTCCGGCAAATGCGATAAACGGCAGCGTCAAGGCTGCTATTGCCAGAAGAACTGTATATCCTTTATATTTCATATGGACCTCCCAGCTCACATGTGGAGCATTATTGGTGAAAAGTTAAACAAATATTAAACCTTAGATATCATTTGTCAATGGTGAACGATTGAACCGCGATGGCGAGCGCATTCCTCACCGCTTGTCGAAACAAGGCTGATATCCCGCCATCGGTCCATGGGGAGGGTTCAATTCGTATGGTCAGTTTTGATCGAACTGGGCCTCACAAGGCTTTTAGCGCGGCCTGATAGTTATTGGCCTGGGTCAACAATTCCCGCTGCTTGTCATCTTTCATCCGATCCCAGGTCCGAAACATCATCGCCACGCGCGGATTGTTGGCGAGTTTTTGTCGATGGCGGTGGAGAAACGCCCAATAGAAGCTGTTGAAGGGGCAGGATCGGTCACCCGTGTTCTTGCGCCACTGGTAATGGCAGTCATCGCAGTAGTCGCTCATCTTGTGGATATAGTTGGCTGATGAGACGTAGGGTTTGGTTGCCACCATGCCGCCATCGGCGAACTGGCTCATTCCAAGGGTGTTGACGATCTCCACCCACTGAACGGCATCAATATAGACGCCCAGATACCAGCTATCGACTTCATTTGGGTGGACACCTGCCAAAAGGGCGAAATTGCCGGTGATCATCAATCGCTGAATGTGATGGGCATAGGCATGCGCAAGCGATTGGGATATAGCTGTGCGCATACAGTTCATGCGTGTGTCGGCGGTCCAGTAAAAATCCGGCAGGTCGGCCTTGTGATTGAAATGGTTCATCGTTGCATAGGCGGGCATGTGAGACCAGTAGATGCCGCGCATGTATTCGCGCCAGCCTAAAATTTGGCGCACAAAACCCTCCAACTGTTCGACGCTCACGGTTGCGCCGGAAGTTGCCTGTGCCCGGGTAATGGCCGCCCGAATCACTTCCGTGGGGTGGAGCATTTTGGTGTTCAGCCCGAAAGAGAGCAGTGAATGAAACAGGGACCAGCTGCCGGCTGTCATGGCATCCTGGTAAGTGCCGAAGTGAGGCAGCCGCTTGTCGATGAAGGTTGCCAGCTGACTCAAGGCCTGGTCGCGGGTCACGGGCCAGATGAATTTCTTGGGGTCAATTTCACCGAAATTCGGCACCCCGCAACGGTGTATCATCGTGACGATATCGGAGACATCGTTGTCGAAAACGGTTGCCGCGGGAATCGGCACGACGCCATCGTAGCGGTTGCGATTGCTGTGGTCGTAATTCCATTTGCCCCCCATGGGTTTGCCATCATCCATGAGGATGTCGTAACGTTTGCGCATAAAGCGGTAAAAAGACTCCATCAAATACCGTTTTTTGCCTTTGAAGTGCCTGGCGACATCGCTGCGGGACGTTAAAAAATGCTCCGTGTCAACGACGGCAGTCGGGACGGTCAGGCGTGATGCGATGTCCGCCAGCTGGATGTCGAGGCGGTATTCGTCCGGTTGCATGTATTCAAAGCGATCCACGTGTTGTTCTTTGATTATCCGGATCAAATTGAGCTCAAAGGATTGTTCGTTGTGTGGGTCATCCAGCCGAAGGTACATCACACGGTGTCCCCTGCGGGAGAGCGCTGCGCCGAAATGGCGCATGGCACTGAAAAATCCGGCTATTTTTTGAATGTGGTGCTTGACGTAGTCCGTCTCCTGACGCACTTCCATGAGTGTGTAGATGGTGTCTTTGCGAACCTTCTCGAACCAGCTGTGCTGCGCGTTGAGCTGGTCGCCGAGGATCAATCGAAGGGTTACGTCTCTCTTCATCGGTGTCCCTCCCCAAATGTCTGGCGGCCATGTGCGGTTCAATCGCTGGCCGCGGGACCAGGTGGATGCTGGGTGTGTTCTTGACAGGTATGCGTGGTGACGAGAACCACCATAGTACAACCGCCGGTAAACGACCAGTACCTCCCTTCTGGTCGTTAAGAAAAGCCTGCGCGCTGGATTTGGGGCTAAATCTCGATGGCCCGCCATATGTGTTCTTTTCGAGCTGGTAGTATCTCGCCATCATTTTAACCGAAATCAGTCATCATTGCGAATTCATCTTAGACCGTTATTTTCTGCAGGGCTATGTGAATGCTTTTCTCCATAAGTAATCATCATGACTTTAATTCTATTTTGACGACGATGGGAATTAATCGATAATTTTGAGCCGCTTTTCGAAATCTCGAGGAGAATTAAGATGATTGAATTTTTCGTAATCTACACCGTCTCTTTCATAATCGCGTCTGCCGTTGGTTGGCGCGTCTCATCTTCAATGTGACGCTTCGAATCACCTGCAGCATTCACATCTTGCCTCACCTTTTCGTGCATGATCCTGATTGTGGCTTATCGTCACACGCTGGAAGGTAAGAATAGGATGATTGAACAGAAATGAAGACAACACCCCCGCTGTGTGAAAGACACGGCAGTCAACTATCATTTCTTGAACCATTCATCGCAGAATGAGGCGATCGCAAGGAATTACAGTCGTTTCGGCATGTATTTCGAAACACACCGTTCACTATCACCGGGAACGATTATCGTTATACGCAATTACGGATGCAAAGATCCTGTCGACCCTGATCTCTCACCTGCATTCTGTTTCGGGGATCGTGAGACCTCAAAAGCGTGCCAGGAACGAAAGACGCAAGCATTTGGTGAAGTCAAGCGTTGTGAGATGCTTAAGGGGACGACGGAGGAGATTTATGGCATCGCTGTTCGTTACATTGGGCCGGCAACATAGTCCATCTAAAGTGTGAAATTGCTGCCGTGACCATTCATTCAAAGAAAATAATGAACACGAGGAGCCATTCGATCCTGTCGACAATCTCAAGACGCTGCATAAATTTTACCCCGAGACCTGTGTCTACCTGTCAATGCTCAGTTTCAAACAGCGCTGGCAGGACATGTTGCCAAGGCTTTCAAAAATGAATTGAAAATAGGGGAGTGGCAAATGGAACGTCTGTTCCTTACGATCGGCGCGTTGTTTGCATTTGCGGGTGTTGCCGCGGGTGCGTTCGGTGCGCACAGCCTGAAGAGCCGCATAAACACCGATATGCTGTTGGTGTTCGAAGTGGGGGTACGCTACCAGATGTATCATGCCTTTGCGCTGATCGCAGCAGCCTGGGTGCAGGCAAAATGGCCTTCTGCGCTTGCCACCAGCGGTGGATGGTTTTTCGTTGCCGGCATTGTGCTTTTTTCTGGCAGCCTTTACCTTTTAAGCTTGAGTGGGTTGAGATGGCTGGGTTTGATTACGCCGATTGGAGGCGCCGCATTTCTGGTGGGGTGGGTGTGTTTGGCGTTGGCGGTGTGGAGAACGTGATCGAAGGGTATCAATCGCGTTGGTGGGTCAATGGCGCAGGCGACCAGAACCCTGTTTATGAACCCTGCTGCTTTCCGGCCTGCATCAGCAACCGGTCAATGCGCATCAGCGCCAGCCGGCAAATCAGGCCGTATCCGAAAGCCCAAGCCGGCACGGTGAAGGTCAGCCGGCATCGATTCGGCCCAACGGATTCAACTCGGTGGCCGGTGGCCTGTACACCTGCCACGCGCCAGTCCCAGTAGGATTCTGGTTCGAAGGTGCCGACGACGAACGGAACCCAGACGCCAATCGGTGTGCGTATGCGACCGCTTGAGGCAGCTTGGATATATCGGTCCTTGCAGTCGACCGCCCGAACGGAAGGCCCCCACACGGGCCAGGTTCGCGTATCCGTAATCAAACGCCATACGCGGTAGGCCGGCACTTCGACAAGTTTACTGAAGGCCAAGGTTGGTCCCATGATGGTCACGAACAGCATTAGAAACTGCTGAATCAGCCGAACCTAAGAAAAAAGCCCTGCGATCTGAAAGTTGGTTTTATTGTGATCGTGATTTCGCTGATCCATCCTGCCCGACATCCAGCGGCATCCAGAATGTTGACAGTTTGTTAAGCCATCGTAATCATTCGATCGTCAAGATCAAGCACCGCCATCCGAACGACGCTGTCGAGGCTGTTGGACGTGTAATATACAGCAGCTGTCCGTCCCTATTCGGCTAAAAAGGACTTGTCTGAGGGCACTGAAATTGTTTTAATGTACGATGTCGGTTTGAGACCTGCCGGTGCATGCTGGCGGCTACCCGGGTCATGAGACGATTCACATGTGACCGCTTCCTTCACTATCTTCTCCCTGTTTCTCCAACGCGAGCGGTCGGCAGCGCCTTTAGGTGTTTGAGCGTCCGAGATCCATCGGATAGTTGGTGGATGTCTCACAAATGATCCGTTAAATACCTGAGTTACCAACTATCCCTGTGACACCATTGGTGCGTAATGCTCCTGGGCTGCTGCCATCAATACAATGGATCGGGTACCCCCTGAGATATTCAGGTGCCCGGCAAACGGATTGAAACCGAGACAAACCAAAAGGAGGTGTCCGTGATCCATCAATTCGACACGGTGATTGTCGGTTCCGGCGGCGCCGGACTCTACGCCGCACTGGAGGCCAGTCAGCATTCGAAAACAGCGGTTCTCTCCAAGCTTTACCCGATCCGCAGCCATACCGGTGCGGCCCAGGGCGGCATCAGCGCCGCCTTGGGCAATGTGGAGGAGGACAACCCCGAATGGCACGCTTTCGACACGGTAAAGGGGGGTGACTACCTCGTCGATCAGCAGGCCGCCAAGATACTTACCGAAGAGGCTGTCCAGGCAGTCTATGATCTGGAAAATCGTGGCCTGCCTTTTAACCGCACACCCGAGGGACGCATCGATCAGCGCCGCTTCGGCGGGCACACGCGCAATTTTGGCGAAGGCCCTGTTCGCCGGGCCTGCTATGCCGCCGATCGCACGGGTCACATGATCCTGCAGACCCTCTATCAGCAGTGCATCAAAAACGAGGTGGCTTTTTTCGACGAGTTCCAGGTCGTGGATCTGCTCCTGGACGGGACCACCGCCCAGGGTGTCGTGGCCGTGGAACTGGCCACCGGAGAGCTGCATGTCTTCGCCGCCAAGGCTGTCCTGTTCGCCACCGGCGGGTTTGGGCGCATTTTCAAGATCACCTCCAATGCCTTCGCCAACACCGGTGACGGCCCGGCGGTATGCGCGCGGCGTGGGATTCCTTTGGAGGACATGGAGTTCTTCCAGTTTCACCCCACCGGCATCATGGGGTTGGGCATCCTGATTTCCGAAGCGGTGCGCGGCGAAGGCGGCATCCTGCGCAATCGGGACGGGGAGCGCTTCATGCAGCGCTACTCCCCGACACTGCTGGATCTTGCCCCCCGGGACATCGTCGCCCGTTCCATACTGACCGAGATCCGTGACGGCCAGGGGATCCGCGGGGATCGCCGGATCGATGACTACGTCCATCTGGACGCCACGCACCTGGGCAAGTCGGTCTTGTCCAGCAAACTGCCCGACATCACCGGCTTCTGCAACACTTACCTGGGCATCGATCCGGCCGAAACGCCCATCCCGGTGCTGCCCACGGCGCATTATGCCATGGGCGGCATCCCCACGGATGTGCACGGGCGGGTGATCATGGACGCTGCCGGAACCATCGTCGACGGACTCTATGCGGCCGGGGAATGTGCATGCGTTTCCGTTCACGGGGCCAACCGGCTGGGGACCAACAGCCTGCTCGACCTGGTGGTGTTCGGCCGGCGGGCCGGGCAACACATCGGCGGCTATGTCAAACAGGCCGACATGCCCCGGCCTGACGCAAGTGCCGCCGACGAGGCGCGTGCCTTCATCGATCGCCTGACCGACGGCTCATCCGGGCCTCACGGTGGGCACATCACGGACGAAATGCAGACCACCATGATGGAAAAGGTGGGGATTTATCGCAAGGAGAAGGACATGCAGGCGGCCGTGGATGAGATTCAGACCCTGCGGCAGCGCTACCGCTCCGTGCGCGTGCAGGACACCGCCAAGCCGTTCAACACCGACCTGCTCGAAATCATCGAACTGGGGAACCTGCTGGACCTGTCGCTGCTGACCGCAGCGGCGGCCCTGGCTCGCCGGGAGAGCCGCGGAGCCCACAGCCGGGAGGATTTTTCGGAAAGAGACGACAACAACTGGCTCAAACACTCCCTGGCCTATCTGGAAGACGATACGGTCAGGCTTGACTACAAAGCGGTAGACACATCCATATGGGAACCCAAACCGCGCACGTATTGAACCCAAGGAGCCGAGCATGAACATTATCCTCAACATCCAGCGTTACAACCCCGACATCGACGACGCCCCTTATTTTCAGGAATTCAAGGTGGCGATGGATCCCAATCAGCGGCTGCTGGACGCCTTGATGCAGGTCAAACGATTTCAGGACGGCAGCCTGGGATTTCGCAAGAGCTGCGCCCACGGCGTCTGCGGGTCGGATGCCATGCGCATCAACGGCAGGGATGGCCTGGCCTGCAAGACCCTGGTCAAGGAGGTGGCCAAAAAGGATGGTGACACCGTCACGCTGGAACCGCTCCGCTACCTGCCGGTTCAGCGCGATCTGATCGTCGACCAGGCCGAGTTTTTCAAAAAATACCGGGCGGTCAAGCCTTTTTTGATCAATGACGAAGCCGTGCCGGAGAAAGAACGGATCCAGTCCCAGGATGAACGCATGCAATTCGACGACACCACCAACTGCATCCTGTGCGCGTCGTGTTACTCGGCTTGTCCGGTTCTGGAAGAAAATCCCAATTTTATCGGGCCGGCGGCCGTCTCCCAGGCTTACCGCTTTAACGCCGACACGCGTGACCGTGGATTCGAAGATCGTCTGGCCGTGCTGGATCAAGCCGATGGCGTGTGGCCCTGCCAGAACCATTTCAAATGCACGCAATCATGCCCGCGTTCCATCCTGATCACCAAACGGATCAACCAGACCAAGCGAATGATCGAGAAACACAAGGAGAAAAAGGCCGACAAGTGACAAGGTGCTCAGTGAGGCGTATCGAAAGAGTCCAGCAGCATTTCGGGGTGATCGGCGTCATCCCCCTTGGCCTCGGGGTGGCTGTTGATGAACCGGGCACAGGCGTTCCAGCGCAGGACGGCATCCTGGTTGTGCGGATCGCAGCCGGCCAGCGCTTCGCCATAACACTTCATGGCTTTGACGAACCAGTCATAAGCCACGGTGCCTGAACCGGGCCCCCCCTGATTGAAATGACATTTGGCCCGCCTTTCGTAAATGATACCGGTGTAATAGGCTTTGCAGTAGGCCGAGTCCAGCCGCGCTACCAGGTCCCGGGCTTGTTCAAAGGAGGGATTGAGCCCACTTCTGGAAAACTTGTCGGTCAATGCCAGCAGAAGCAGGATCAGGGCTTCCTGATGGTCGGGGGTGACGGCCAGAATGTCCAGGCAGATACTTTCCGCCCCGTCCGGTTCATTGAGCAGACGATAGCGTTTGGCCATTTCCAGCGCGGATGGAACCGCTTCCGGTTTGAGTGTTTTCAATTCGACCATATCGACCTCCCTTCCGGTTAAGTTGACAGCAGCCATCGATAACTGGAAACCATTAGTATACGAAGTATTGACTTATTTTCAAGAGGCGGTCACCATCCACCATCGTTTCGAACCGAAACGCCAGAGGGATGCAAACCCTGTCGCCATGCATCAATTGGCTCACATGGGTAGCTATTATCGTGATCGGCTTCAGATGACGCCAAGGGGTGTTTTGCATGGACATTGAAGACAAGCTGACCATACTGGCCGATGCGGCCAAATACGATGTTTCCTGCGCATCCAGCGGCAGCCGTAGGAAGAACAGTGGCCGGCGGCTGGGCAACAGCGCCCCCTCGGGCATCTGCCACACCTACACCGAAGACGGTCGATGCGTGTCGCTGCTGAAAATACTCCTGACCAATGTGTGCATCTATGACTGCGCCTATTGCGTCAACCGCTGCAGCAACGATATCCCCCGGGCGGCTTTCACGACTCGCGAGATCGTCTCTTTGACCATCGACTTCTATCGGCGCAATTACATCGAGGGCCTCTTTTTGAGTTCGGGGGTCATACGCAGCCCCGACGACACCATGGAGCGGCTGGTTCGAACCGTTCAGATGCTTCGTAGTCAGGGGTTCAACGGATACATTCACTTAAAGTGCGTCCCATTCGCCAGCCGGCGATTGATTCAACAGGCCGGGCAGCATGCCGACCGGCTGAGCGTCAATATCGAATTGCCCTCCGAAGCCAGCTTGATGCGCCTGGCACAGGATAAAACTTACGCTTCCGTGCTGACCCCCATGGGAGTGATTCGTGAAACGATCGCCGAGACACGGGCGGACCGCAAGCGCCTGCGGCATGTGCCGGCCTTTGCGCCCGCCGGACAGAGCACCCAGTTGATCGTCGGCGCCAGTCCGGAGTCCGACTATGAGATACTGAACCTGGCCGATGGACTCTACCGGCAACAGACCCTCAAGCGGGTCTATTATTCGGCTTACGTGCCGGTGGGTGGGTCACGCAGTCCACTGCCGGATCTGGTTGAACCGCCGCTGCGGCGCGAGAACCGACTCTACCAGGCCGATTGGCTGATGCGGCTGTATGGCTTTTCCATCGACGAGGTGATTGACAGCGGCTCCCCCTGGCTCGATCTGACGATCGATCCCAAACAGGCCTTCGCCCTGAGGCATCCGGAACGGTTTCCGGTCGACATCAACACCGCCGACCGTGAAATGATTCTCAAGGTGCCGGGCATCGGATTGAAGTCGGCCAATCGAATCGTCCACCTGCGACAAAAGGGACGCCTTCGATTCGAGCATCTGCGGCAGCTGGGGGCAATCGTTACCAGGGCCCGGCCGTACATCCGCTGCGATGGTTTACCGGCACGACAATGGCCGGTCGCCGCGGCAAGCCTTCCCCCCCAAACCAAAACCATGGCATCACCTCCAGGTGATACCGAGGCGTCCTCAACCAGCGCCGGTCGCCGGGTATTTGAAACCGACGGCAGCTTCGAGGGGTTGCTCAGCGCGATCTATAAAGCATACACAGAACCGGTCCTTCCGGATGCCATTGAACCTACCGGCCGCGGCCAGAGGGGGCTGTTTGAACAACCCGTGACCATCAACACAGACCCGGTCATCGCTGATCGGGTGTGGAAGGGGCTGAAGAAACATCTGGGCGCCAAGCGCCGCCGCAAGTTGCTCGACGCGTTCCTGTCGGGCCACGCCGGGGTTGAAACCATGATTTACCGGCTGGTTGCAGATGCCATCGCCACCCGCGGCGGCCGAACCGGAACGACCCATCTGTCCACCTTCATCCACATCGATAAACTCAGTCGTCAGGTACGCCTCGAGGCGCATCGCATGAAGGGCTTGATTCGGTTCGAACAGACCGGCGAAGATGGCTACCTGGCCCTGGTGGCCCCCCGCTACGATGTGTTGCCGCTGGTTCGTCGACATTTCGAATCGCGTTTTGCCGACCAGCGCTGGATTATTTACGACACGCGAAGAAACTACGGGCTCGCCTATGACGGCCGCCACACGCAGGCGCTGCAGATGGATGTCGCCGCCCTGACGGCCTCCTGTCGAAACGACCATGAACAGTTATGCCAAACCTTGTGGCAGAACTATTATGTGGCCGCCAACGTGCAGGCGCGCAACAATCCCAGGCTGCACCTGAGCAAGCTGCCGCGCCGGTATTGGCAGTATCTAACGGAAAAACAGCCCCTGAGGTTGCACCAGACGCATGGCCGATAAAACACACCCGACCCGCACTTAGCTGTCGGCCATAGCTATACCCGGTAACCTCGAATATCCTCTGGGACATCGGCATGTCGGCCGCCGATCCAGTCGAATCGGATAGCAGCGATGACCTCTCGAGCCACCCTCGTGCTTGCCAACCACCGCCCGGAAACGATCCCAGCGGCACAACGGCTGATGGCTCGCCACGATGCGGTGATTCTCGAAGAACCGCCCGACTCTCAATTCATGTCCATGCTAAACGGGCAGGTGCCCATCGACACCTACCTCGAGACCCAGGACCTGGAGTATCCTGAATTCAGCCGCCGCATGTCCGAGGTCCTGCGCGAATGCCACCGGGCCGGCACCCGGCTCTATCAGATCGAGCCCTTTATCGACCATCTGCTGGCCATTCACGAGCGGTTCGCCGGCGGGGACGGCCCATCGGACCTGCCGACCGGCACGACCCTGCACCGGGTCTACCTGGCCGAACGGGAGGCCACCGCCGCATTGATCGACTTTTACAGCGTATCGACCGGCGGACCGCTGGCAGCCACCATTGAGGCGGTCAAGCGGTTCGCCCGCACCGATGCACAGCGATTTGCTTTGCGGGACCGGATGCGGGCAGCGGCCATCGCCGACGTCATCGCCGCCCACGGCCACACCTATATCGAGGCCGGACTGATCCACTTTCCCCTGTGGCAGGAGCTCAAGCGACAGCTGCCGACAGGCTATCCCATTCGTGTGCATTTTCTCATGACCGATGCCGTGCGATCCATGGGTTATCGCAGTCACCTCTATGGCCCCGGAGACCTGCTGACCCTGCATTACCGCTTTCACCCGCAGCGTCGATTTCAGGAGGAAGATCTTCTCGCGGCGCGTGCACTGATCTACAGTAAACTGATCGCCAAGGAAGAGATGATCGACGCCGACGAACCCTATCCGCACACCCGTGATGAACTGGAAGTGAGTGCCATTACGGCCCGACTCACCCTGGCGGACTGTGGCCGCCTGTACCCGCCGATCCGACGGGCGTCCACGACAACGGCCCGTGAGATGGTGCGGCACTACCTGGGCCTTTCGGGCGTTCAGATAGGCCATCCATGAACACAGGGGACATGCCGCGATGATCCAAGCGATGATATTCGATTTCGGGCTGGTTATCTCGACCCCGCGTCCGGCGGCCTGCTTTCGCGCATACGAACGGGATCTGGGGATCGCCAGGGGCAGCATCAACCGGATCATGTTCGACGGCCCGGCCTGGCAGGACGCCCTGATCGGTCAACTGACCATGCAGGCCTACTGGCGTGCCATCGGCCCGTCCCTGGGCCTGACCAGGCAACGGCAGATCGACGCCTTTCAGCGCCGCTATTACGGTGACGAATCCGTCAACCCGGAGGTCCTGCGCCTGATCCAGCGGCTTCACGGCACTTACCACTTGGCGGTGCTTTCCAATCATCCGCCGGGCCTGGATCAATGGCTGAGCGACTGGGGTATTCGAGATCTTTTCGACGTGATCTATTGTTCCGGTGACGAAGGCCGGGTCAAACCCGATCCAGCGGTATACCACGTCACCCTCGACCGCCTGGGGGCACGGCCGGCCGAAGCCGTTTTTATCGACGATACCGCGGGGCACGTGAAGGCCGCGCGAATGTTGGGCATTCACGGGATTGTCTTCAGCGATGCCCACCGTCTCGAAAGGGATCTGGATACCCTTTTGGGTGAGAGCCAGTCAGTTCATCTGCCACCGGGCACCATCGAGACCTCGTATGAAGGTTAAGCCCATGGCGAATCAGACGATCGCGAAAAACATGCCCGGAGCCCTCCTCCTGGAAGGCGGTGCGGAGTTCGGTGGCGGGATGGCGGACCCCGACCGCCAAGCCCTGGCTGAAGCAGGTGGTCCAAGCGCACTGGTCGCCATCATACCGGCCGCAGCGGCACCGGACCACAATGCCGAACGGGCCGGGAAGAACGCGGTGCGCTGGTTTCGACAATTAGGCGCCTTGCAGGTCGAAAGCTTGCCCCTGGTCGACCGGATTTCGGCCGATGACCCCGCCATTGCCGACCGCCTGCTCGAGGCCCGGCTGATCTACCTGCTGGGCGGGTTTCCCGCTCACCTGGCACTTAGCCTGCAGGGCAGCCGCAGCTGGCATGCCGTGCTGCAGGCGCATGGATCCGGCGCGGTGATTGCCGGCAGCAGTGCCGGTGCCATGGTGCTCTGCAGCGATTATTACGATCCGGCGGGCGATGGTGTCTTCCCCGGCCTGGGACTGCTCGCACGCACCTGTGTCATTCCCCATCACGAGACTATTGGCCGGCGCTGGGTGCCCGTTCTTCAACATGCGCGGCCGAATAGCCTGCTGATGGGAATCGATGAGGAAACCGGTGCCCTTACCCGCTGCGCCCGAAACCACTGGCAGGTTTACGGCAAAGGGCAGGTGACCGTTTACCGGAAAGACCAGGTGGCGGTCTTTGGCCCCGGCCAGACATTCCGTTTGGATGGTTGACCCCATTGTTGCATAAATAAATGTAAAAAATATCGTTACTATTTGAAATGATATATAAATCTATTATTTCTCCTCAAGCTCTGGGTATTACCAAATGGGCAATCCAAGAGGAAACGATAATTTTTTCATTTTTTACCCTATCGGGAAAGCCGGAGGCGCCCAAGTCCTTCGTTGCCAAGGGGTCGCAGTAAATTACTACGGCTTCACCCTTGGCGCCTTGGCTCTGAACCCCTCCGGCTTTTGCAACGATGGGGTTGACGCAACTGCCGCGCCACGCCACTGTGAGAAAACCGGCCACCCCCCCTGAGCGGAACTGCCCAGGACAGTCGAGATCGGGTCGGCCTTTGACTTGCATTCCGAAATCCTCTATACTTTTCAAAGCCTATCCGGAATCAACGGCATGGTCCTGCCAACCGATGACCTATCGGACCCGGCCATGGCGATCACCCTAACGCACTCCCACTGCCCTGCTCAATCATGAAAGGCCCCATGGCAAAGCCTCATGGAAAAATTGTTCTCATGGGTTCCGGTGAACTGACGGCCACCATGGTGGAAGTGCACAAGGGCCTCCTGCAGCAGTTGCCGGGAACACCCCGGGCCGTATTTCTGGATACCCCAGCCGGTTTTCAACTCAACGTGGACCAGATATCGGCCCGGGCGGCCGACTATTTTCAGACCCGTGTCCGCCACCCCTTGACCGTGGCTTCGTTCAAGGCTAACACGCCCACCAGGGACTATGACCACCTTCAGGCCAACCGCGTGTTGCGCCAGGCCGACTTTGTTCTCATCGGGCCGGGCAGCCCGACCTATGCCTTGCGGCAATGGCGGCAATCGCCCGTACCCGATCTGCTCGCTGACTGCGTAATCACGGGTGGATGCCTGGTGGCCGCCAGCGCCGCCGCCCTGACCATGGGGCGCTTCACCCTGCCGGTATACGAAATCTACAAGGTCGGCCAGGATCCGCACTGGATCGACGGCCTGGACCTGTTGGGCCGCTTCGGCCTGAACCTGGTGGTGGTGCCCCATTGGAACAACGCCGAAGGCGGCAACCACGACACGCGGTTTTGCTTTATGGGCGCTACGCGGTTCGATGCCATGGCGGTCATGCTGCCGCAAGGACTTACCATACTGGGTCTGGACGAACATACCGCCTGCATCCTGGACCTGGCCACCGATCAGGCCGAGGTCAAGGGCATCGGCGGCATCACCTTGCGAACCCCCGACGGCGCGATGACGGTCAAGAGCGGCGACCGGTTTGCCCTGTCGGTGATACGGGAAGGGTTGATCACACCCAATCGGAACGTTGAACCACCCGAATCGGAATCCGTGCCATTGCTGACGGATGCCGATCAATCCTTCTGGCAGCGCGCACACGACCTGGAAGCCCGTTTTCAGGCCGGCCTCGATCAAGGGGACGCGCGCGCCGCGACCAACGCACTCTTGGCGTTCGACCGCATCGTCTGGCGAGCCCAGCAGGGGCTGGAGGATGAGGCGGTCGTCGCCCAGGCCCGCGACACATTACGGGATATGATCGTTCTTTTGGGAAACCAGATGGCCGCCTCACCCAAGCTTCGGGAGGAGCGCCTGGCCCCCCTGGTGGAAGCGCTGCTGGGTCTGCGCCAGAAGCTGCGCCGGGAAGCGCAATGGGAGGCGGCCGACATGCTGCGTACCGCCCTGAGCGCCATCGGCATCCAGGTGGAAGACACCGCGGGCGGCCATCGCTGGCATCTGATATCGCCATAGTCGATGCAACGCCTGACAGCGGCCACCCATTCACCGAGGAATCGATAACCATGAAGCAACACCCCCAGCTATCCCTGCTGTTCGTCATGCAGGCATCGCCATCCGGGCCGGCGCCGCTGGTTGCCTATCTTGACGCGATCCCCCACGTCCGTGTGGATGTTGAATCGGTTTTACCCGAGAATCTGAACGATCACGACGTCGTGATCACGCTGGGGGATGCGGCAGGTGCCGCCGGGCGGGAATTGGAAGATTTTGTCCATGCGGGCGGTGGTTGGCTGGTCGTCGCCGATGCATCGACCGGTCCCCTGCCGACTCTGCTGGGCGTCGCCGTCGAGCCGCCCGGACCAGAGGCTGAATTGCGCGTGCTGTTTGAAAGGACCGATCACCCCTTGGGCGCCCGGCTGCCGGATGCGCTCTACCTGACCGGGCGTTACCAGGTGCTGACGCCCACCGCTGATGATACCGAAACCCTGCTCTATGCCGACTGGCACTATGCGCACACCCCGGTGCTCACCCAGCGGCCGGTGGGCCGGGGCCAGGTGGCATGTACCACCCTGCAGGCCCTTGACCATCCTGTGGTGCAGCAAATCTGCTACCGCCTGCTCGTCAATCTCGCCGGCCGACCGATCACGCCGGATTTAATAGGTGTTGGTATTTTGGGCTATGCGCCCTCCGTGGGACGGCTGCACGGCCTGGGTATTGGCGATACCGCGGGGCTGGAACTGCGCGCCGTGTGCGACCTGAATCCGGTGCGGTGCCATCAGGCGCGCAAGGATTTCCCGGGTATCCGGATTCTGCCCACGGCCGGCGCGCTGGCCGCGGCTGACGGAATCGATCTGGTCATTGTGGCCACGCCCCCCAATATCCACGCCGACAACTGCCTGCAGATGATGGCGGCCGGCAAACACGTGGTCTGTGAAAAACCGCTGGCCCTCGACCGCCGGGAGACCGATGCCCTGCAGAACCTGGCCCAGCAGCACCAGGTCCATTTGAGCTGTCACCAGAACCGCCGCTGGGACCCGGATTACCTCACGATCAAAGAGAGCCTGAAACGAGGGCTCATCGGCGAACTGTTCTACCTGGAAACCTTCGTTGGCGGCTATCACCACCCCTGCGGGTACTGGCATTCGCACGTTTCCGTCTCCGGCGGCACCAGCTATGACTGGGGCGCCCACTATCTGGACTGGATCGTCAGCCTGATCCGGCGACCGATTACGGCGGTGATCGGCACGCGCCACAAACGGGTCTGGCGGGATGTGACCAATGCCGACCAGGAGCGCATTCAAATTCGCTTTGAAGGCGGCATCGAGGCGGAATTCATGCATTCCGACATCGCAGCAGCCCGCAAACCGAAATGGTATCTGCTGGGCACCCGGGGGGCGATCACCGGCCACTGGCAGGATGTGCAGACCTACACCATCGATGCGGACCACCATTATCGTCGCCACGAGATTCCGGCCACCGAGATGGCACCGGAGCTGGCTGTTTTTCACCGTCGGGCCGAGGGTGAGATCATTCGCATCACCCCGACCGTGGCCGAGCGTGAGCCCTATTGCTTCCACCGCAACCTGGCCGACCATCTCCTGCTGGGCGAACCGATTACCGCCCCGCTGGCCGATTCCGTCCAAGTGGTGGCCATTTTAGAAGCGGCCTCCCGCTCCATGCAGCAGGGAGGCACCCTGGAGGCGCTCGATGGCATCTGAGATCCAATGGGGAATTATGGGCAACGCCACCATCGCCCGCAAATGCGTCATCGGCGCCATCCAGAAATCGCGCAACGGCTGCGTGCGGGCACTGGCCAGCCGCTCGCCGGAAAAAGCGCGTGACGTGGCCGGGCAGCACGGTATCCCCAACCTTTACGGGAGCTATCAGGCGCTGCTCGACGATCCTGCGGTAACCGCCGTGTATATTCCGCTGCCCAATCACCTGCATCGCCCCTGGACAATCAACGCGCTGGCGGTCGGCAAACACGTGCTGTGTGAAAAACCGATTGCCTGCAACGCCTTGGAAGCTGAATCGATGGCCGCTGCCGCCCGCAAGGCCGACCGGCTGCTCATGGAGGCCTTCATGTACCGCTTTCATCCCCGCAGCCGGCGCATCAAACAGATGGTCGAGCAGGGCGAGATCGGTGCAGCCCGCATCGTACGGGCGGCTTTTTGCTACCACATGGGCGCGGATGTCCTGCAAAGCGGCGTCAACGCCCGCCTGCAACCGGAGATGGGCGGCGGCGCGCTGCTGGACGTGGGCTGCTACGGTGTCAGCGTGGCCCGCTGGCTGATGAACGCCGAGCCAATGCGCGTCCAGTCCCAGGCCTCATGTCACCCTTCCGGCGTTGACTGGCACCTGGTCGGCAGCCTCTATTTCGGTCCACAGCGTTTGGCCGTGGTCGAAGCCAGTTTTATCACCGCCCTGCAGCAGACCTACAGCGTGGTGGGAGATCGCGGTGCCATCGACCTGCCCCACGATGCGTTCATCCCCTGGGAAAAGGACGCTGGGTTCGTGCTGCGCGGCCGTGATGAAGAGACCGGCACCCGGCATTCGGTCGCTGGCGCTGACCAGTACCAGCTGATGGTGGAGCATTTTGCCGATGCCGCGCTGGGTCGCTCGGCACTGGCCTATCCACCTGAAGAGAGCGTTGCCAACATGCGGGTACTGGACGCCCTGTCCCGGGCCGCACGGAGCGGCCGATGCGAAATCGTGTAACCGGCAACCCACGGCAGCTGCGAGGGTTGGAAAGTGGAAACGATCCCATGCGAAATGCAGCAACGCCGTGCAGCGAGCTGCAGAACGAGACCCTGGAGAGCGTGGCAGCCTATTGGCAGGGCGGTGAGCATGCTTTGACATGGCGCTGTCCCTTCGTTCTGCCGCCGTGGCTGAGCGCCTGGTGGCCTTTGGCTGACGGTGGCTGGTCGCCATATGTCTTATCCGGCCACTGTCAGGGACAGCTGGCAGGCATCGCCCCGCTCATGCGCAAGGGACGCGAGGTCCGCCTGATCGGAGACGCGGATGTGTGCGAT
Source organism: Desulfosarcina sp. (assembly GCF_055467485.1). Lineage (NCBI taxonomy): Bacteria > Pseudomonadati > Thermodesulfobacteriota > Desulfobacteria > Desulfobacterales > Desulfosarcinaceae > Desulfosarcina > Desulfosarcina sp. Next base: position 132,371 of record NZ_JBUOIV010000005.1, read on the forward strand.
CATCTGGATGTGGTGGTAGCCCAGCTGCATGCCAAGGCATTTTGTCGGCACCTGCTCGACGGCCTGGCACGGGACGGCGTCCGGCGTCTGGTCCTTTCGCCGGTTCGCCAGGATTCGGCGGTGATGACGCACCTGATGCCCATGGCTGAAGCCTGGGGTGCCCGGGTTCGCTGCGATCACCAGGCCCACTTGTTTGCCATGGCTCTGCCAGACAGCTGGGAGACCTACCTCCAGCGCCTGAGCGGCAAGGAGCGCCATGAGATCCGGCGCAAGCTCCGACGGCTTGACCAAGCCGGCCGGGTGGACCTGCGCCGGATCGGTCATGGGGCGGAACTGCCGGCGGCCATGCAGACCTTTTTTACCCTCTTCCGGGCCAACCGCGCCGATAAAGCGACCTTTATGTCCGACACGATGTCCGCCTTTTTCCTGCGCCTGGCAGAAAATCTGGCCGCCGCCGATCTCTTGAAACTGTACTTCCTGGATCTGGACGGCCGGCCCATCGCGGCCACCCTGTGCATCGACGACCGATCCACGGTCTATCTGTACAACAACGGCTACGATGCGGCGTTCCGGTCCCTGAGCGTCGGCCTGCTGAGCAAGGTGCTAACCATAAAGGCCAGCATCGGCGACGGCCGGCAGACGTATGATTTCCTCAAGGGCTCGGAAGCATATAAAAAACGACTGGGTGGAAAACCGTTAGATGTTTTCGGCTGCTCGCTGGAATTCGGCTGAACGGGGAATTCAGATGTCGATGAAGCCATTGACCGTCGCCATGCTCAGCATCCATTCAAGCCCCATCGGGGTGCTGGGTACCCGGGACACCGGTGGCATGAGTGTTTATGTTTGTGAATTAGCTTGTCAGATGGGCCGCAAGGGGCACCGGGTCGATATCTTCACCCATCGCCGGCATGAGGACGACCCTGAGGTAGATTGCCTGGCGCCCAATGTGCGGCTGGTGTCTCTCGACATCGCCCCAGGCCATCCATTGACTAAAGTCGAATTGCATGCATGCGCCGATGACACCATGGCCGCCATCGAGGCGTTTCGACACCGGCAGGCATGCGTCTATGATCTGATTCACAGCCAATACTGGATTTCCGGCCATGTGGGCCGAATGGCCCGGGAACGATGGCAGCGGCCCCATGCAATCACCTTTCACACCCTGGGGGCCGTGAAAGCCGCTACCGGCATCGGCGGTGCCGAACCTGACCGACGCCTGACGGTTGAACGGAAACTGGTGCTGGACTGCCAGGGTCTGCTGGTACCCTGTGAGGGTGAAAAGGCCAATCTGATGCATTATTATGGGGCAGACGCAACCCGGATATACATGGTTCCCGGAGGTGTGGATTTAGACTGCTTTCGGCCCATGGACAAAGCCAGGGCCCGGCGGCGGCTGGGAATTGACCCACATGCCGTCCTGATGCTCTCCATTGGGCGACTGACGCCCCAGAAGGGACAGAAGCGGATCATCGATGCGCTGCCACACATCGAAAGCGACCGCCGGCCGCACCTGATGGTGGTGGGTGGCAACGGAGACGGGGACCCTGAACAGCGGCGTTTGCAAAAGCTTGCCGAGTCGGCCGGCGTTCAGGATTGGGTGACCTTTTGCGGAAGTGTGGCCCACCGCAACCTGCCGGCTTACTACGCGGCGGCGGATATGGTTGTGCTGGCATCCCACTATGAAAGCTTCGGGCTGGTGGGCTTGGAGGCGCTGGCATGCGGGCGGCCGGTGGTCTCCACCCCGGTGGGTGTGCTGGCCGAATTGGCCCGCATGCGACGCCCCGGTATCATCACCACCGAGGGGTCCCCGGCTGAGTTGGCTGCGGGTATCGCCGCAGCCAGGGATCGGGTGCCGGACTGGCCTGCTCACACGATCCGCCAGAGTGTGCAAGATTTCAGCTGGACCCAAGCGGCTGAAGCGGCACTGGTGGCCTACCAGGCCGTCATCAAGACTGACGCAGGGGGCCATGGCTTGCACTGAACCGCGAACTGAAAATCGATTTTATTATCCTCACGATGCAGCGCAGCACTGCTGTGTCAGGCAGAACATTCCCTGCGGCAAGGTGCGGGGAATGTTCAAAACCCGGCAATGCCAACGATGCCGCCGATCCCTTCCACCCGTCGTTGATCGACCATACACCCATTAAGCAGTGTCCACCTTTGGCCAATCCGGGTGGATGATGAAAGGACAACCATGAAACTGATCGTTCACGACACGATCCCTGAGGCGCCCACACCCCTGTCCTGCGACGTCCTGGTGCTCTCTGCACACCCAGATGACGCTGAATTCGGGGCTGCCGGAACGGTCCTCCGATGGGTCGACGAGGGTCGGCGCATCGTTTATGCCATTGCCACCAATGGTGACAAAGGCACCAGCGACCGCACCCTGACCCCAGAAAAACTGGCTGCTATTCGCCGTGACGAGCAGGCGTGCGCAGCCACATCCATCGGCGTCCACGAAATCGTATACCTGGGATACCCGGATCAGGGCCTGGAGGATACGCCCGCCCTGCGCAAGGACGTCGTTCGCCTGCTGCGGGTGTTTCGCCCACGCATACTGGTCACTTCGGATCCATATCGACGATATCTTTGGCACCGGGACCATCGCATCATCGGCCAGGTGGCCATGGATGCCGTGTTTCCTTATGCCCGGGACCACATGGCCTATCCCGATCTTCTCGAAAACGGCCTGGAACCCCACAAGGTGGCGGAGGTATTCTTCTGGGGGACCGAAGACATCGACTACCGTTCAGATGTCACCGACACATTCGACCGTAAAATCAAGGCCCTGCGCTGCCACGCCAGCCAGATGAAAGAGTTCCGGTTTTCAGACCCGGTGGACTGGTTAAAAGAGCGCTGTCGGGAGATGGCACTAGGTTCTGAGTTTGAACTGGCCGAAGGGTTTCATCGGGTGGCCCTGCCGATGTAGCCCCGCCTGGTGATTCCCATCAATGAGGTTGCCGCGGTTGCGGCCGCCGCTCCATTAACACCCAGAAAAGGTGATACACGCGTGTGCAAACGATCCGAAGGACTACAAGACGCCGCGAATACGCCCAATCCCGTCGCGCCGCCTGAAGGCCGCTTGGGGGTGCTGATTCCGGGCATGGGGGCCGTGGCCACCACCTTTATCGGCGGTGTGCTGGCCATTCGCCGTGGCCTGGGCAAACCGATCGGCGCCCTGTCCCAAATGGGTATCCTTCCGATGGACCACGCCCTTTCCGAGGGCGACCGCCTAATCCGGGATGTAGTACCGCTGGCCCGATTGGACGACCTCTTTTTCGGCGGGTGGGACATCTTCGATGACGACATGTACACCGCTGCCGTCGATGCCGGGGTGCTGGCACAACCGACCCTGGATGGCATCCGATCGGACCTTCAGGCCATACGGCCCATGCCGGCGGTGTTTGACCGGCGTTATGTCAACCGGCTCGACGGACGCCACACCAAATCGGGACGCACCAAAATGGATCTCGCCGATCAAGTGCGCAGGGACATCCAGGCATTCAAAGACGCCAACGGCCTTGCGCGTATGGTCATGATCTGGTGCGGCAGCACCGAATCCTATTCCCAACCGGGACCGGTGCACCAATCCGTCAGCAGCTTTGAAGCGGGTTTGAAAGCCGACGATCCGGGCATCGCTCCCAGCATGATCTATGCCTATGCGGCAATTCAGGAAGGTCTTCCCTTCGTCAACGGCGCCCCCAATTTGACCGATGAGATTCCCGCCCTGCAGGCCATGGCGCAGCAACACGAGGTGCCCCTGAGCGGCAAGGATTTCAAGACCGGCCAGACGATGATCAAAACCGTTCTGGCACCTGCTTTCAAAACGCGCCTGCTGGGGGTTGCCGGTTGGTTTTCCACCAATATTTTAGGCAATCGGGACGGCGAGGTGCTTGATGACCCACAGGCGCTGAAGGCCAAAGAGATCAGCAAACTGAGCGCTTTGGAGCATATCCTGCAGCCGGAATTATATCCCGATCTATACGGGGATCTGCACCACAGCGTCAAAATCAACTATTACCCGCCGCGGGGCGACAACAAAGAAGGCTGGGACAATATAGATATTTTCGGCTGGCTCGGTTATCCCATGCAGGTAAAGATCAACTTTCTATGTCGCGACAGCATTCTGGCTGCCCCATTGGTATTGGATGTGGCCTTGTTTATGGACCTGGCGGCACGCTCCGGTTGGCACGGTCCGCAGGACTGGCTCTCTTTTTATTACAAAAGCCCGGTCACACCCGAGGGCGTAAAGGTAGAGCACGATCTGTTCCAACAACGCGAGCGATTGAATGCCAGGCTGAACCAGGCTGCGCAGACGACCGTTAGAAATGCGGAAATGTATGCAAACCATAAAAAATGGAGACTTTCGAAATGAACCAATTGCAACCAGGAGATGCGGCCCCGGCCTTCAGCGCCTTGGATCAACACGGCAGAACCGTCCATCTGGCCGATTTCAAGGGCCGCAAGCTGTTTGTCTTTTTCTACCCCAAAGCCAACACCTCCGGCTGAACGACCCAGGCCCAGGCGGTGCGGGACGCACTGCCCGAACTGGCGGCTGCCGGCGTGGACGTTGTCGGTATCAGCCCGGACCCGGTCGCTCAGCAGAAAAAATTCGACGACAAGCACGACCTGGGATTTGTCCTGCTCAGCGACAGCGACCACCACATTGCCGAGGCCTATGGCGTGTGGGGCGAAAAGAAACTGTACGGCAAGACATACATGGGCATCGTACGTTCGGCGTTTTTAATCGATGAAGCCGGTAATATCAGCGCCACCGGCTACAGCATCAGCCCTAAAAACACGGTTCCCACATTGAAACAGTGGCTGGCATGACGAAGCAACGGCTGGCGAGCCGGTTTTATGGGTGAAGGGGAAAGAAGTGATTTCAGCGATTTCACGAAACCATTTGAATCAGGACCGTCTGCCGCTTTATCAACCTTAGGCCGCGGTGAGTAAATATGAGCGCCCAACAGATCATGCAAAGCGATGAATTCAAACGCTGCGAGGCCTTTCACGGCCACGTGTGCGGCGGGCTGGCCATCGGCTACGTGGCGGCCAGGGCCGGGCTGGACTGGCTGCGGGAAAAAAGGGCCCTGGACGAAGAGCTCGTCGCCATCGTGGAAACCGATGCCTGCTGCGTGGACGCCATCCAGGTGGTCACCGGCTGCACCTTCGGCAAAGGCAACCTCATTTACCGGGACTACGGGAAGATGGGCTTTACCTTTTTCAACCGCCGCACCGGCCAGGGCGTGCGGCTGGCCATGAAACCCGGTGCCATGCGTGTCAACGAACGGCAGATCGAGCTGTTCGGGAAAGCGCGTGACGGCAGCATTACGGAAGTGGAACAGGCCGAACTGGAAACACTGGGCATGCAGCGAACCGTCGAGGTGCTGGACACCCGTGCCGCCGACTTGTTCAGCATGACTCCCGTGGCCGTCGGCATGCCGGACACGGCCCGCGTCGAACCCTCAGCACCCTGCGCCCGCTGCGGGGAACCCACGATGGTCTCCAAGCTGGCGCCGGTGGATGGGCAGGCGATTTGCAGGGGGTGCTTGGCAGAGGATCGACCCGCGGCGGGAAATAAACACTTTCAAGTCTGAATTTTTTTTGCACAGCTTCGGCGTTGTCTCAAGAAAGATGGGGATGACAATGACTTCCCAGCGGGGTGAGATGATCCTCGTTTCAATGGTTGTTATTCGACGACGGGTTTAGTATGATTCGCTCATCGTGCCTGGGGCGGACCCTTTCCCGCAAGCAACCCAAGAAACCTCAACGCCCAACTTTCAGATAAGATAACAGATGGAAAGCAATCGCGAATTTTATCCGATTCTCCTGGCTGAAGACGACCCCATATCGCGGCGCTTGTTCGAGAAAATCCTGGTCAAGGAGGGATTTGCAGTCACAACGGTCGAAAACGGACGCAAAGCAATAGACCTGTTGCGCCAGCAGTTTTTTCCCATCGTACTCACGGACTGGCAGATGCCGGAAATGGAAGGGCCTGAATTGTGCCGGGCGATCCGAAAGGAGAACCCGGACCGCTATGTTTTCATCATCATGCTGACGTCCAAAGGCTCCAAGGACGACATCATTTCAGGGTTAGGCGCCGGGGCGGACGATTACCTGACCAAACCGGCCCACTATGCTGAACTGGTGGCCCGCATCAAAACCGGCATCCGCATCCTGGAACTGGAAAAGTCGCTCAAGGCTGCCGCCGATGAAATCCACCTCCTGTCCATCACCGATCCGTTGACCGGCATCTACAACCGGGGCTACATCAACGAGCGCTTGCCCCAGGAGATCCGCCGCGCCAAGCGCTACGGCCGCGATTTTTCACTGTTGATGTGTGACATCGATCACTTTAAAAAGGTCAATGATACCCACGGCCATCTTGCCGGGGACGCGGTGTTGAAGGAATTTGTCAGCTGCTTGACGTCGGTTATCCGACAGCAGGTTGACTGGGCAGGGCGCTACGGCGGGGAAGAGTTTCTTGTCGTTCTGCCGGAAACGGACCAGGCCGGGGCCATGGTCGTGGCTGAACGTCTAAGGGAAACTGTCCGGCAATGTGAGACAAACGTTCAAGGGTGCACCATCCCAATTACCGCCAGTTTCGGCGTTACCGGTTTTTCTCCACGAGAGTGGAAGGAGAACGTCAAGCCGGAAGCATTGCTCCAGCAGGCCGACATCCTTCTATACGAGGCCAAGCAGGCGGGGCGCGATCAGGTCAAGGGACGCCTGCTGCCCGTCCCCTGACGCTCCCTGCATGACCGCCTGCCTCATCATCGAGATCGCCCTTCCTCCTTGTCCTGGGCCGCCTGTCGCCTTCACCCGGGCCGCCGTATGGGGATACCCGGGGCAGCGTGCTGCCGCCGGGAACCTCGGGGCTTTTGATGGCGTTTACCCAGGCTACCTGGCCGCGGTATAGATGTCGTTGACCCGATCCCAGTTGACCACGTTGAAAAACGCACCGATGTAATCCGGCCGGCGGTTCTGGTATTTCAGGTAATAGGCGTGCTCCCAGACGTCGATGCCCATAACCGGTGTCATGCCCTGGCTGACGGGATTGTCCTGGTTGGGCGTGGTCACGATCTCCAGGTTGCCCCGGTCCAGCACCAGCCAGGTCCAGCCGCTGCCGAAAAGCAGGGCGGCGGTATTGGAAAAGGTCTCCTTGAATTTCTCGAAGCTGCCGAATCGCTGTTTGACAGCGTCGGCAACAGGCCCGCCGAATGGGATGTCTTTTTTCAGCATCGGCCACCAGAAAGAGTGGTTGGCATGCCCGCCGCCGTGATTGCGAACAGCTGTGCGGATGGTCTCGGGAACGGCATTGAGATCCTTCAGGAGCGCTTCGGCGCTTTTGTCCTGAAACGCCTCCTGTCCCTTAAGCGCGCCGTTCAGTTTGTCCACATAGGTCTGGTGGTGCTTCGTGTGGTGAATTTCCATGGTTTTGGCGTCGAAATAGGGTTCAAGGGCGTCGTATGCGTAGGGAAGTTTGGGCAATGTATGGTTCATCGTTGGTTCTCCTGATTAACGTTTGTCAGCGGTTTATGGGTCGAATCCTCCGGGTGTGCCTATCACACGCAAAGCGGGAATAGACCGCTGTTGACAAACAATGGCGATGCGCCTAACATAAATCAAATCGATAATAATTATATTAACATCAAAAATAACTATATTAGATGATCACCCATACCCAACTGGAGTACTTGGTGGCCGTGGACCGCCACGGGAGCTTCTCGGAGGCAGCCGCCCGGTGTTTCGTCACCCAGCCGACCCTGAGCATGCAGATCCAAAAACTGGAGGCGGAACTGGGGGTGACTTTGTTCGATCGAGGCCGCAAACCGGTGGCGGCCACGCCTATCGGCAAGGCCGTCATTGACCGGGCCTACCGGACGCTTCGGGAATTCAGGGGCATCGCCGAGGTGGTCCGTGAGCAGCGGGAAGCCGTCTCGGGAGAGCTGCGCGTGGGCATCATTCCTACCCTGGGGCCGTATCTTCTGCCGCGGTTTATTCCGGATCTGCTCACATCCTATCCACAGGTTCGGATGACCATTCAGGAACGACTCAGCCGGGACATTGTCGATGGATTGCGCCGGGATTTGCTGGATGTCGGTATTGCCGCCACGCCCCTGGAAGAAAATGGGATTCGCGAAACGCCCCTGTTTTACGAGCCTTTCTATGGCTATGTGTCGGCCGGACACCGGCTGGCTGACAAAAAGCGGCTGTCAACCGGAGACTTTGCGCCGGACGAGATGATTCTGCTGGACAGCGGCCACTGCCTGTACGGGCAGGTGTCCCGGTTGTGCACCGGCACGTGGGATATGGGCGACGAGGGGTCGGCACGATTGCGATTCGTGGGCGGCAGCCTGGAGGGATTGATGCGTATCGTGGAATCGGGGTACGGGGTCACCCTGCTTCCCGAACTGGCCGCCATGACCCTGGCCAACGGTTCGCGGGGGTTGCTGCATCCGCTTGAAGCCCCCGTGCCGGCACGCGAGGTGAGCCTCATCACCCATGGGGAAGGCGTCAAAACCCGGCTGCTGGAGGTCCTCAAGCGGTCGATTCAGAAAGGTCTCCCGGATGGCCTGAAAGATAACGAGAACAAGCACAACATGCGCATTATTGCCGCGGGGAGGGTCTGATTGCTTTGGGTGCCACACCGGGGGCCAGCAGAAGGATCACGCCGGCCACCACCACCAGTGCGCCGGTAATTTCGACCGGGGTCAGGGTTTCGCCCAGGAACAAACGGGCGTAGAAGACGGCGAAAGCGATCTCGGACATCACCAGGATGGATGCGATGCCTGCCGGCAGCCGGCCCAATGCAAAGGTAAAAACGAAAAATGCGAAGACGGTGGAAATGCCGATCAAGCCGCCGAACCACAGGTAGGCGATGGGAGGCACCGGCGGAGGCAGAAGGCTGCCGGTGAGAAGCTGGCAGGGCAGCAGAACCAGGGAGGCGATGCCGAATGCCCAGGCCAGTGTCACCACGGCACTGTAGCCGCTGCGCAACGCCTTACCGAAGAGGCTCCACCCGGCATAGAGTGCCGGTACGAGAAAACCCACGGCAATGCCGACCGGGCTGACCGCGGGTGCGCCGGCCTGGAGCAACCCGGAAACCAGGACCGTCCCCGTGGCAATCATGACCAGCGAGAAGATTTTCATCCAGGTCAGCGGCTCTTTCCAGACGATTCGGGCCGCAACCAGCACCATCGCCGGCATGGCCGCCTGCTGAATGGTCGTGATGGCCGCACCGTTGAGCCGGTACCCCAGATTGAGGGCCACGTGAAAGACGCCCAGACTGACCCCCATGCCTGCAATCACCGGCCAATCCGGGCGACGGATGGCCATGCCCCTGCGATGGATGCCTGCGCCCGCTATGAGAAAAACAGCGAAGGCAGCCGCATCCCGCCAGAATGCCAGCATCAGTGGTGACACCTGGCCGTCAACCATGATCAGCTTGACGAAGATGCCCGAAAGGGCCCAGCAGGCGGCGGCCAGCAGGACGGCGGCACCGCCGGTCAGGGTTGCCTGGATCGTGCCGGGTTCGACGGTTGGCATTATTTTCTCCCCACGTTGAGCACTGGATCTGCATAGCAGGCGGAACCATACCTTACCAAGTGGACTCAATTCAAGGGCAACCGCCGGAAGTGCCCGGGGTTTTCCGGGGTGTAAAAATGATCCATGGGGCCGTGTTCGACGTAGTGCCTGTGCCAGCGGTTCAGTGCATCCCGATCCAGTTCCACACCTAACCCGGGGCCTTCGGGAACGGCGATGACATTATTGGCCTGGCGAAAGGGACCGCCTGTGATGACGTCGGCAATCTGCCAGCGGAACAGGCTTTGGCTGGGCTCGTGAATCCAGGGCATGGCTGCACTCATGTGCAGGTAGGCGGCCGTACAGATGCCGGCGTCGCCGCTGTAGCACCAGAAGCCCACACCCATGGCCTCACAGGCGCCGATGAAGCGGACGGCACGGTTGATGCCGCCCAATACGGCAAAGTTGACCACGATGGAATCGGGAACACCAAGGGCCACCGCCCGGCGGATGTCCGGGACATGGGTGGAGAAGGGTATGGATGAGTGCCGGCGCAGCAAGGCCATCTCTTCGAATGTGGCTACCGGGTCTTCGTAATTTCTCACATCAAAGGGTTCGATTTCCCTAAGCACCCGCCGTGCCGTGGAGAGGGACCACTGCATGTTCGAATCCAGGCGGATCATGGCATCCGGTCCTATGGCCTCCCGGATCGCTTTGACCGTCTCGATTTCCAGGCGCGGGTCGCCCTGGATCAGCTTGCCCTCGAAAAACGTGGAGCCGTTTTCCTCCTTCATGCGCACACAGTAGTCGGCTACGGCCCTGGGATCCATCTCTCCGCCGATACCGTCCTTTCTGACCCGGAAGGCGAAATACTCGGTAAAGGGGATCTCTTTTCTCACCGCTCCGCCGAGCAGCCGGTAGAGTGGCTGGTTCCAGGTTTTTCCCCGCAGGTCCCACAATGCGATTTCCAGGCCGCCGAAGGCCGCGACAATGGAACTGTCATCGGTATTCTGCACGATCTGCCAGGGCGGGATGCAAATGCTTTCGATCCCGGCAATATCCAAGGGGTCTTTGCCAATTATCCGGAGCGCCAGACTTTGGATGACCGGTGCTAGGTGGGCCGACGGTGCTTCGCCCAGTCCGGTCAACCCTTCGTCGGTTGTCACCTCCACGATGGTTTTGGATGTGCCGGGGTAGTAGCCGCCGGTCCATAAAAAGGGTGTCTCCAAGGGAATGTTTACCGGTGTGACCGTTACCGTGGTAATCTTCATCCGTCTTCTCCATTGACTTCAGCAATCGAATACCGCGCGCGGTAAGGGATAGAATCTCGGATTTCGTCCTTGACCTTCGGTCCGATCGGTTAAAAAAGCCGCTGATTCAGCTATTCTATCTTTTATCGATCTTCCTATTTCCAACTCGCCTGCATCTCGTCCAGGGCCCTGACGATATCTGCAGGCAGGGGGTCCGGCCGATGCGCCATCTTTTTCAATGTCACCTCCTGAAGCCGCTGCTCAAAGGTTTTGGCGCCGGCGTTCTTCCATTGGTCGTAGACCATGCGCTCGAAGATTTCGGAGTACTTGATTTTCTTGAAGTGCTTGAGGGTGTGGGGGTCCTGGAGGTAATGTCCGCCCGGGCCCACGCGGTGGATTACATCCAGGGCCAGGGTCTCTTCGGTCACGGGAATGCCCTGCATGTAGTGGTTGACAGAATCGACAATGTCGTGGACGAGTACCATGAATTCAGGCGAGGCCACGGAGCCGTGGTCCATCCAACTGCTGCAGTCGTGCACCAGACCCGATCCGGCCGCAGCGGCGGAAAGAATCTGCAGCGCGGCCTCGGCACCGGCCTGGGCGTCGCAGAACTTGGCGTCTGTGGCGCCGGCGGTGCCGAAGAAGGGCAGTTGGTAGTTCTGGGCCATCTGGGCCATGGCTGCCGTCATCAGGCTCATCTCCACGGCGCCGTAGGAAAAGATCGTCGAGCGCATGTCCATGATGGTGGTAAATGCGCCGTAGATGAACGGTGCCCCGGGGTTGACCAGTTGATGGACCACCAGGCCGCTGAGGGATTCCGCACTGGCCTGGACCAGCGCCCCGGCAAAGGTGGACGGTGAACTGCCGCAGCACTGGGGCGCCGGGAAATTGATCAGCGGGATGCGGTTTTCGGCGCAGTACATGACCTTGTCGATGGCCGGGTCGAAATAGACCAGCGGTGAAATGGGCTCCGAGTAGTGGACAATGGTGGGGGCCTGGTCGAACTTCTCCCTGCCGCCGCAAAGCAGCAGGGCCATCTCATAGGTGTCCTTGACGCTGTTGGTGTCCTTGCAGCAGAAAACCAGGGGCTTTGCACAGTTTTCGAACACCTTGCGGGCGATGACCCGATCGGCGATGTCGGCGGGAACGTCATCGGCCATGCCGATGGTCATGCACCACTGGAAGTTGGGCAGGGTGTCGCACAGGGCGGCGGTGGCCGCGACATTGTCGCTGACAAACCGCGAGCGTTCGTGGGTTGAAGGATCCATGTAGTCGACGCAGTCCAGGCTGGGGCCGAAAAAGCTCTTGTCCCGCTCGAGAACGACACTGCGCTCACCGGTGCGCTTGGCCAGGACAATGCGGGAGGGGGCGTTGCGGATGGCATCTTCCACCAGCCATCCGGGAATCTTGACCCGGTCGCCGTTCACTCGGGCACCGGCCCCGGCCAGGACCTCCAGCGCCTTGGGGTGGGTGATCTTGATGCCCGTGCGCTCAAGCACATCCAGAGTGGCCGCATGGATCTGGGCAATCTGAGCGTCATTGACGACCTGAAGACGGGGTTTGAAGTAGAGTTCATCGGTGGTCATTCCCATGATTGGTCTCCTCTCTTGGAACCGGTTGCTTGCTTGCGGTCAACATGGATCGGTCACGGATGACGCTGATTCCGCAACTTGTGTGCCAGCGCGTTCGCATGGCTCATCAAACGGCCGACGTTTCTGATATTGCTCCCATAATGGACATTTTCCAGCCTTGTCGGTCATTTGGTAAGGTGAAAAATTATTTTCTTTATCCCGCATAAAAATAAAAAAAATTTGCCATTATAAAAATGGTTGACGTTCGGGGTTGAAGGATCATGGCAGATGTGGAAACGTTGTCCGTCCCCATTGTCGCGGGCAGGCCAATGCCGTTTCTCGACCCGCGGGCTGTTGAAACGTATTGACCTTTTTAGCCTAAAGGCGGTAATCTTTTTTTTATTTCGTACGACTTTCCTTCACACCGGATTGGCAAGACGCAATTTTACCATACACGGCAACACGGGCTTCGGTGCAGAATTCATGCATGTTGGCATTCACCGTCACATGAATTCTCTCTGCAGCCCCGATGAGCGGGATCTTCGCTTCGCTCTGTAAGGCCGCGGGGAACGTTCCCTCGGCAGCGGCGGCGAGGCGCATCACCGCAAGGATCCAATCGGTTTGCAGTTGGTTCGACGAACCCGCCGCTCGGGTGCGCGGTATCTCTGCTTCGTCCCGACGAGCGACGGGAAAGCCCCCCGCATGGCGGCTCGGCAGCCAGCGGCCGATGGACAAAGGACAATAACCCGGCTTTCACCACCACCTACAGGAGATGACGCAATGACTACTGCCCACTGGCCCACCAAGAACTGGCCCGCCGGAGTTCCCCACGACATCGACGGATACGACCGCCCCCTGTTTAATTTGCTGGACGACGCGGCACGGGAATATCCGAACCAGACCTACACGATTTTCAACGATGCATCCCGCACCTTCACCCAGGTCAAGGATACGGCCGACCGGATCGCCGCCTTTCTGCATGCAAAGGATATGGTAAAGGGCGACCGCGTGGCTATCTTCCTGCCCAACCTACCGCACTATCCGGCCATCTTCTTCGGCATCCTCAAGGCCGGTGCGGTGTGTGTGACCTGCAACCCCCTGTACACCCCTGCGGAACTCAATTACCAGCTCAAGGATGCCGGGGCCAAGGTGCTGTTCTGCATGGACCATCCCCAGTTCTACCCCACCGCCGAAAAGGCCATCCAGGGTACCGATGTGAAAACGGTGGTGGTCTGCAACGTCAAATCCTACCTGCCCTGGCTGAAGGGTTTTTTGGGTGGCCTGCTGGGTAAGATCCCCCATGCCGAGCGTCACGCCACCGGGCATCTGATGTTCGACGACGTGGTGAGCAGCGCCCAACCCGCCCCGCCGGCGATAACCATCAACCCATCCAAGGACCTGGCGTTGATCATCTACACCGGCGGAACCACAGGGGTGCCCAAAGGGGCGGCCCTGACGCACGCCAATTTCGTTTACGATCTCAAGGTGCTGGATGTATGGGCGCGCCTGGACTACGGCGAAGGCGGGCCGATAGAGGGGATCCGCAGGGGCGGTTATCATTGCTACCTGGGTGTGCTGCCCTGGTATCACAGCTTCGGCCTGACCTGTGCCATGCTGTCCGCCTGCCTGTCGGGAAGCCGGTTGATTTGCGTGCCGGACCCGCGTGCCGGAGACCCGCCGTTCACCGAAGTGCTCAAGCTGGTACAGAAGCACCGGCCGACCCTGATGCCTGCAGTGCCGACCATTTTCGTGGCTTTTGCCAATCACTCCCTGCTGGACCAATTTGACCTGAGTTCCATGATGGGCTGCTTTTCCGGCGGGGCGCCGCTGCCCCCGGAAGTGTGCCGGCAGTTCGAGGAAAAGACCGGTGCGGTGATCTTCGAGGGGTACGGGTTGAGCGAAACCGCCCCTGTGGCATCGGCCAATCCAACCTTCAGGGACAAGCGTAAAATCGGATCAATCGGATTCCCCATGCCGGGCACCGACATCAAGATCCTGGACGCCGAAACCAGCCAGACGGAACTGCCCCAGGGCGAAGACGGCGAGGTGGCCATCTGCGGCCCCCAGGTCATGCAGGGTTACTGGAACAAACCCGAAGCAACCGCCGAGGTCTTCCGGGAGATCGACGGCCGCCGTTTTTTTCTCACCGGCGACATCGGTCACGTGGACGAAGACGGCTATGTGGTCATCACCGATCGCAAGAAAGACATGATCCTGGTGGGGGGGTTCAACGTCTATCCCCGTGAGGTGGAGGATATCCTCTTCACTCATCCCAAGGTGGCCCTGGCGGCCGTCGTGGGGGTGCCGGATGCCAAGAGCGGCGAGATGGTCAAGGCCTTCATCCAACTCAAGCCCGGTGAGACGTGCACCGAAGAAGAGATCCGCGAATTCTGCAAGGCGAACATGGCCGGCTACAAGCGCCCCAAGACGATCGAATTCCGCGAAACGATCCCGGTTTCCAACGTGGGCAAGGTGCTGCGCCGGGTGCTGCGGGATGAGGAGCGGGAAAACGCCTGAAGGCGTTGGGTGGCCGGCGGCATTGGCTGGAAATCAAGCAGGCCAGCTCCGCAGACGATCAGATCGGTTTTGCCGGTTTTTACCGGAAGCAGGGACGAGCAGGGCACGTGTGTCGGCATGCTTGGCAGATTGCCGACACACGTGCCTCAAAGGTTTATCCAGGCAGGACAAAGCCAAATATCTGTAAACGGATACGATTTTTTACCGCCTCGTTTCTGAAACGAAATTTGAGGATTCCTGAGTACAGAGCATCGCAACCGGACCCTCGTCGTTTGTCGGGGCTCTTAAGATGCAAATGGGCGGTTTGGCGACTGGTCACCGTGTTCGTAATCAAGAAAGATATCCTTGAACTTCGTGAGCCCCAGTCATCCTGATAAAGCTTCTATTGACACTGAAAAGTGAAATATGGATGGTGAAAAGCTGCTGTTTTGAAATAATAATGCTCGATCGCCTCGATGTTAGTTTGATCCCAAATGGCTTAGACGTAAGCTTTCGCTGATGGAGGGCTCAGTTGCATCTCAAGTTTTACCTGACCTGACAGCCAAAGACTTTGGTATCTGCAATCACGCCAAGTTGGGGCTTATCTCAATGTATCACCAGCGTCGAAACCCTTAACTGCCCTTGACTAAATCCATACGGTATGTGTATAAGATTTATCAACTACAAATGACCTGAAGTGGTTCTCCATCTGCGGAATAAAATCCGATCTACCAGCTGTTTTTTATATCTCTTCGAATCACATTCCCATTTTGTTCTAATTCAACCGATAGCAGAAAGATTGAAATATGATAGGTGAACGGAGAGAATTTAAACGGTTTGTATTCACGAAAAATGAGATTCAAATATTAAGTGATGACCCCATATTATTTGGCAAACTCGATGATATAAGCAAAGGGGGTTTGTCATTTCTATATACCCCTATTCCTGGCGCAAAAATGGCCACTGACTCCATAAACATTTTGCCTAAGGGTAAGGATAAATACAATCTTTACCATATAACTTGTCAAATAATATATGATATGCCTTCTACTGGTGAAGGTAAAAGTATCACGGGTTATGAAAGAAGGAAATGTGGTATAAAATATTTTTGGTTAAAAAAAGAACAAAACAATAAATTGGATTTATTATTGGGCCATTATATTGATAATCAAGTTAACAATACTTTTTTAGTAAGAAAATGTTGTAAGATTGGCAAAGAAAAAAAATAATAATCACAGATAGCTCTTAACCATATATATGATAGTCCGGATGATATTCTCAATTAATCTTAATCTGATCGAAGCATACAACTTAAAAAAGAATTGAAATGTAAGCTAATCTCAAACGGTATTGTTATAGCTTGAACAAATTCAACAGAAAAACCTAAATTGTTTAGCCATTTAATGCGTCCTCTTCGTTTTACATCATTCTATCGGGAGGCAAAAGGGATACTAAGAGTAACAATATCTTCTATAGAAAATTGATTAACGCAGTAGGATTCAATATAGGCACCACCGATGCTGATGTCTTTTAGACTTCCTGTGTATAACCGTTTTGCATGATTAAAAACGATTTCTGCTGTGTACTTTTTTCTTTCGTGAAGACCTCTATAATATTAATTATTAACAGGATATTCTTGTTTCATTTTTTTCCTTTTCATTGACTAACTGGGTCAGTATAAGTAAAAAATGATAGCGAGGCTTTGAGATAAAATGGTGCATACAATTTAAGACCTACCAGTACCGCGGTCTGCAAATATAATTAAGAAATTAGCCCATTAATAGGGGGGGATCATATAGTTCGCCCCAATTATATGAATTGGATAATCCTTCTGTGAGCTTTCTTGACACCACTTTACTGTCACCAAACCGATAGATCGCAACTGGCAACCGTCATCATCGTCCGCACTTAAGTAGTTGTCTTTTGAAGCTTTGAAAAGAATGGTCGCACCAGGAATAAATTGCTTGTCTGTGGAAAAGCAGATTCCCTGCTCGCTGAAATTGAGCAAACGTGCATTAATGTCCCTTGATGTCCTGATTGTGGCATGCAGGGTGATCGGCCCGCCGACCTTATGACGACTGAAATTGCGCTTTTCATGATGTTTGGACATTGGTTTCTCCTTTGTGGGAATAACCGAAATCGTTACCACCCACCCCTGCAACTGCATAACCTATACCTGGAGGGGTTGGGTTAGTAGCTTTGCTTTCTTTGGTATGGTTGGGCAGTTCGATTTGAACTTTGACTAATGAGCAGCGAATATGATGCCAAAAGAGTTTTTTTAAAAAGGCCTTTTTTCAATTGACTGAATTCTATGAATCTTTTTGATTGATTTTTAATACGATCAAAAAAGTATCAAGAAATAGAAGCAGCGGGCAGAGTGAAGCGTGCAAAAAAAAGTCAAACAGCTCAACTAAAATTCATTTTTTGCACTCAGATTGTCAGATGAATTGAAATAAGCGGAGAATCTGAGAGTTAGGTTGCGGGGAATGAATATATCAGGATGGAAAATGGACGTGCTATGCATGGATATAAATCCGTATTTAGCTGCTCTCAGGTATATTTAATTTAGCAGGCTGAATTCTCCGGACTTTGTAGAAATTATTCAAACCATCGGCACTGATATCTCCAACTGATCAACGGTTTTGACGAGTTCGGCAGGGGCAAGATTATCTCAATGTATCCCAATTCGAATGAAATTTTGGTTATACGTCAATTACAAAATCTAATCGCAACTCCAGTGACCACGCTTCCTACCGCATAATAAAATGGTTAAATACAATTGGCCGAACTCGAATCGTCTCTTGACCTCAGAAACCTATGCATCTATTCTTAACTAGTTGCGATTGTTTACTTTCCCTTATTTTTTCAAGCCCAATGAGATAGCTGAGAGATCCTGAATTTGACAACTGCAGCCGAACGTTCAACCGATTCGGATTAATTGATCCGGCATTGGATATGGTAGTTTTCTAATAATAAATGATATTGTCTTCATGGCGACAAAAAAGAGGATATGATGATAAAATAATCCAATTTGGTTTTTAGAGTTTACTTTTTTGTGTAGCATACTAGAATTATAATTAATTGCATCGTCCTTCCAATTACATGCAATATGATTGCTACAATTGCAGTGGTACTGATATCATAATCTTCTGAGAGCGCTTTCCAAACAATTCGTTGATTTTTCCATCTCCTTCAGACCGGACGATGATTCATTTTAGATGAGCCACGATCCTTTGCTTTTGACCTTCGAGACAAAAGAAATGGGGGAACCGAAATGAGTTGTCTATGGAAAAAAAAGTTGTTGTGTTTGTTTGCTTCTACTGTCGTATTGGGATTCAGTCTGTCAACGATGGCGGCAGATTCAATTGTTGTAGGCGTTCTTCATCGGGAGGATTTCGCTTACGCAGCAATGATGCGAACCGCTTTCGATATGGCTTTGGAAGAGATAAATAATGCTAAGGGCATTAACGATCAAGTTGTGGAGCTTGTTTTCGCTGATGACCGTGGCGATGCAAAGGCCGGTGAACGGGCTGTTCGTGAACTGGTTTTGGAAAAAAATGCCGTCCTCTTAGTGGGTGGTTATTCCAGTAGCAACACGATGACGATGGCATATACAGCCAATCGCCTCAACATCCCTTTTTTGGTATGCACAGCAGCAGACGATCGCATCACTCAGCACAATCTGAAGAATATCTATCGACTAAATCCGCCGGTAAGCGAATACACAAAGGGTTTAGAGGAATTTTTGCTTGAATATGTGAAGCCGAAAAGTATGTCAATTGTTTATGAGAACAGCCCTTTCGGTACAGGTAGTGCCATGCGGATGATGTGGTTTTGCCGGGAAAACGATATCGCCATAAAAGCCATACAGCCATATTTCAAAGACGGAGCAAAATCGGAATATATTCAACGGATTTTGACGCCTATTCAGAATGATCCCCCAGAAGTTCTCTTCATGTCATCCTATTTGAAAGACGCGGTTTTGCTGGTCAGAAAGATAAGCGAATTAAAAATTAAAACAATACTTTGTGGTGGCGCAGGCGGATTTACCCACGATGACTTGCCACGCCAGACCGAAAAAGCATCGGAATATTTGCTGACAGCCACCTTATGGGCCCCCTCTTCAGCCAATGACCAAGCAAATAATTTTTACCAACGGTTCTTCAAGCGACACGGGAAAAAACCTGACTACCATGCTGTCGAAGCCTATTCAGTCATGATGGTGGCTGCAACCGCACTAAAAAAATCAAGCTCGCTGGAACCATCCGCAATTCGTTCATCGATTGAATCCATTCGAATGGAAACACCTTTCGGCGTGGTAAACTTTAAGGACTATGGTCCATTTCAACGTCAAAATATTTCCGACACTCCGGTGTTGCAGATAATCAACAATAAGTATGAAACAGTCTGGCCGAAAAAACTAAAAACAGCAGAATTTATAAAGCCACCTCTTCAATAATCAGGTCTGGCGAACTTTTTAAATTCTAAAAAGGTATTGATATATTTAACGGAGTTCAAAGGAATGCTTTCAAAAAAGAAGTAAGGTCAGGCCATTTCTGGTAAATAAAAAATATTTGATATATTTTCATTGATGTAAATTGACCTTGTTGTTGGACTTCTAATTTATTCTATCAATTCTGGAACTTTGCCAGCTCTGTGCCGTTTATCTTAAGCTCTAAACTTCCTGATTCGCAATCGGGACGAAATTGGCAGATTTGTAGTGGCCATCACGGGAATTGACGGGATGCCGATTCGGGGATTATCTCAATGTATCCCAACTCGGCTGATTGACACTACACCGGAAAGTTACAAAATGTAATCGCAAGCGATCGAGATTTTATTCGGCCACAATATGTAGATTAAGGCGTATTCATATGTATTCAATGCCTTGTTAGCTAACACACGAAACGGTGGGGTTCATTTTCGTGGGATAGCCTGCCGCCTTCTTTGGGTTATTCCAGATCCGTAGGCCATCTCATTTGAAGTAAATCCTTAAACGAAACTTACCATGCGGCTAACCTGAAAACAGCTATCTGGAGAGCAACGCCCCCAATGAATCACCTTGCTATAATTTTTTCTAATTTATCAAATTGATACGTATAATAAATGGCTACTCCATTATGGTTTATCTGATTCTGATTTCCATAAATGTTTTGTGGCCGTGTACTATGTAATTGTCTGAAGTGCCACATAGTGGTAATATAATTAATACTGATCTTATTCTTACTTAACTAATCGTCGCCTTGTTATCGTTTCGGAGAATCTCATGGCGATTGAAGAGTACCAACGCAAATTAACCGCCATCCTCAGCGCCGACGTTGTCGGCTACAGCCTTCTAATGCGCGATGATGAATCGGCTACCGTTTCAACAATTACTCGTTTTCGCGCGGTATTCACTCAAAAGATTCAGCAGCACCGGGGGCGCGTGGTGGACTCGCCAGGGGACAATATCCTTTCGGAATTCGCTAGCGTTGTTGATGCGGTTAAATGTGCGGTTGAAATCCAGAAGGAATTAGATGAACGCAACAAAGCACTGCCGGATAACCGAAGAATGCGTTTTAGGATCGGCATAAATATCGGAGACGTGATTGAGGAAAAGGAGCGGATCTACGGAGATGGTGTCAATATCGCAGCGCGGTTGGAAAGCTTGGCTGACCCAGGCGGCATCAATATGTCTGGAACCGCCTATAGTCAAGTTAAAGGCAAGCTGCCGTATCATTACGAATTTATGGGGGAGCATACGGTCAAGAACATATCTGATCCAGTAAAGATTTTCAAAGTTGTGATGGATTTTCAAGCGTCAGCAGATGGCAAGCCTACAATACCGAAGAAACCAAACACTCCAGTTTTTCGGCTTTCTATAGCTATAGGCGGTATCATGCTATTAGCGGCTGCATTTTACTATTGGGCTAACAGGCATGCGCAATCTCTCATCAGCAGATCCGCCTCAATCAGTTCGGTCGTTGAGATCACCCAGGGAGCTTCAATCGCCGTTTTGCCATTTAAAAATCTCAGTGGTGATCCCGAACAGGAATATTTTACTGATGGCATCACCAACGACATCATCACTGACCTATCTCGTTTTCGCAATCTACTGGTCATTGCAAGCAACACGGTGTTTACCTATAAGGGGCAGAATGTAAACATTAGCAAGATCGGACAGAATCTTAGGGTCCGCTATGTACTTGAAGGAAGTATCCAGAAAATGGGCAATACGGTACGAATTACAGCTCAGTTGATCGATGCGCTCTCAGGACATCATTTATGGGCTGAACGCTATGATCGCGAATATAAGGACATTTTCAGCCTCCAGGAAGATATCGTCCAGGCCATTGTAGCTAAGCTCGCCATTCAAACATTCAGACACGAACAGAACATATCGATCCGGAAGGAACCACAGGACCTTCAGGCCTATGACTATCTCCTGCAAGGCTGGGCTCATTATCAGCGCCGTAATCAGGCTTCAAATATCCGTGCTGGAGACCTTTTCACTGAGGCACTGAGCATAGATCCAAATTATGCGTCAGCATACGTGGGAGTGGGATGGGTGAACTGGGCTAAAGTGAGCTACGGCTGGACGGAATTCCCACAACAGAATCTGGAAAATGCCTATATTTATGCAAGACGTGCGCTTGAATTGGATAGCTCCAATTCGTCCGCCCATTCTCTGCTTAGCAATGTTTATACATTCCGGAACCAATATGATCTGGCCATTCGCGAAGCGGAACAGGCGATCCAACTCAATCCTAACGATGCCACATCCTACAGCCAGATGGGATGGGTTTTGGTATGGTCTGGTCGTTTAGATGAAGCTATCGTTGCACTTGAAAAATCGATACGTCTGGACAGTGCGTATCCTGGAAATGCCTGGCTGCACTTAGGAATGGCCTACTATCTCAAGGGGCAATATGTGGAAGCGCTCAAGGTGTTGGAAAACGGTGTTGTAAAAAACCCAGATTTTTCAGGCTACTACATCGTTTTGGCGGCGGTATATGCTCGTTTAAACCGCCAACAGGATGCCGAAGGTGCAGTTGAGAACCTGCTTCGACGCGATCCATTCTTCAAAGTCACAGACTATGGTACCGCATTTCGCAATCCGTCACACCGAAAAGCCCTCGTTGATGGACTTCGCCTCGCCGGTCTGAAATAATACCCAAAGTTTTGAGGCATTACTTGGGTCGATCAGGGACTTTGGGTTACCGCTTTCCAATTCGAGTCTGCCTTTCTAATATTGTCTTGCGCCTGGGTTTCAAATTTTTCGGCAGACTCTGTGTTCCAATTCAAATAGAGTTTGCCATTAATGATTTTGAATGCGCGTGGGTCCACACCGGCAACCTTGCCGGTCATCGATAAGCTTCGGGCTCAGTAGCCACCGTATTGAGGGGCATAACGCCCTGGATCGGCAGCAAACAAGTCTCTGTTCTCAGCGCTGGCAAAATACCATTTGGCATCGTTCCACTCGTAGGAAAAATGCCTGTTTCCTTTTACGGCCCGGTTTTCAGTGTGATAGGCGACGGTGTCGTAGCCTTTTATGGCTACCCCGAACGCGGTGGTATTGACCTGATTGAACGCTAAGGCTGGCATAGATCCGATCAAGGCCACAATCACGAAGGATATCAAGGCGAAGCCATAATTAATTTTTTTCCTTTGAATACGGTTCATTTCTTTACCTCCCAACAAAAATGCTTATATTATTGTTTTAAGAGTGCTACATTGTGGTATATTAGTCAAGCACATACTGTAGTTGACAGCGAATGCTCCCTTTTAGCCGGACTCCAAAACCAATTTACGATTGACCCTCACTCGAAAAGGAATTTTTAAACTAATGCAGTTTATTAAAGATTTCTTTCTTCATTCCTCCAGCGACTTTCACACTTGCTGATTTGTACTTCTGATCATCAATCTATCCGTCTTTGCAGATTGCGGCAGCGGTGACCTTTTAGACCTTAGAATGCCATGAGATGGCGTTTTTTGATAGATCGATAGCAGGGTTGCTTCTATCGTCCGATACCCTGACTCAAAAAAAAACACTGGCTATAAGGCCTTGGAAAAGGAGTTTTGCCATGAACGAATATTTTCAATCGATAGTCCGTCGTTTGTCTACTATACTGGGAGCTATGTTTATCGTTACCCTGGCTGTACTGCCCGCAATGTCGGGAGATTACCCCGCATTAAATGGTGTGAATGGTGTCAAAACTGTCTTTGACGTCACCCAGGGATCACCTCAGACGGCTAACATTGTATTTTGGGCAGTCAAAAACGTGAATGACGATCAAAGTGTACGGTCTCTTTCGGAACCTCCCCAGGTCGCGGTTGTCTTTCACGGACCGGCGGTCAAAATGATTTCAACCGATCGCAATGGTTTTAAAGAGTCCGACAAAGAGGCGTTGGACAAGTTTGCAAACACAATCCGCGAGATGAAAGCGGAAGGGGTCAAGTTTGAGGTCTGCGATTACGCGATCAAAGTCATGGGAGTCGATCCTTCCACAGTTTTTCCAGAGGTGGACCATGTGCCCAATGGGTTCATATCCATCGCAGGGTATCAAGCCCAAGGATACTCCTTAATTACTGTTAATTAAATGGTTGAGGAGCGCTGACCGATAAGGCGCTCCTTACCATTCTCGTAGGCAGGTACTTAGCTATTCGATTCAGTAAAATTTGTTACGCCAATAGGAAGCCGAGCGCTTGATTAGCGATGTCAGATGTCAGTGAAGGGTAATTATGAAAAATAGCCTTGTTGGAACTTATGATCTATTGTCTTGGGAGAACAGGCATGAATCAGGAGCGATCACATATCCATTAGGCCATGATGCCAAAGGCGTTATCAGTTACTCCCCCGATGGATTTATGTTTGTTCATATTATGTCAAACAACCGCATCAATCATTCAGTAAATGATTTATTTGGTGGAAGAACTTCTGAAATCAAGGACAGTGCTACTTCGCACATTTCGTATTGCGGCACCTATGAGATAGATAGGAACGTGGTGATCCATCATGTGTCTGTGTCATCATTTCCGAATTGGGTCAATTCAGAACAACGCCGCAACTGGCATTTTCAAGATGACAGACTGTTGTTAAGTGCTCAAGGACTATATGTAGGCAATGAAAAAGTTGTCGCATACCTAATTTGGAAGCGAGCATAGTTCCGTCATGACGTCAAAAATAACGTAATTGGTCAGAGAAACCATGCGAAAAGCTCTCAGTGTCTCGCTGATGCCGTTTGTTAAAGCTCAGGAGGTTTTTAACTCCCCAATCTTAAGTGATGCCACGATATCTTGCGGATTGCCGCCACCCCTAAAATTGTCGCGTTCAAATTGCATGTTTGTGCTGGCTAAATCAGGCCCGATGAACATTCGGTCGATAAAGACAACTCCAACCTATCCCAACTTTGGCCCATATCCATCTTTGTGCCGTCTATCTCAATCAGAGGGTGGTCCGAGCAATCGTCAGTTACATATCGGCAGGTATGGTCTGGAAATCACAGGTTTTGACGGCAACGTTTGTTTTCAGGTACTCTCAATCTATCTTTACAAATTCAAATCTTATAAGAACCACAATGTGTGGTGTTCATAGTATTTTTTTGAATCAAGAAAATCCTCCTTATTCTTCTCAGCATGGTTGGCCATGATTACAGAGCTTTTTGGCAAGCATTCTTCAGTCGAATTCA